>JALYQB010000241.1 GCA_030856045.1 Actinomycetota bacterium | reverse complement strand
GGTTATGGCCCGCAGCCCGGTTATGGCCCACCGCCCGGTTACGGCCCACCGCCCGGTTACGGCCCACCGCCCGGTTACGGCCCACCGCCCGGTTACGGCCCACCGCCCGGCTATGGCCCACCGCCCGGCTATGGCCCACCGCCGCCTGCGGGGTACGAAACGCCGACGGACGCTTTCCCCGGTGACGCCGGGTTCGGCGAGGAACCACCGCCGAAGAAGTCGACACTGCCGTGGGTCTTCACCAGCATCGGGGTGCTGCTCGTCGTGGCCGTGATCGGCGTCCTCGGCTTCGTCACGCCTGGGTTCTTCCGCACCACTGTCTTCGACGAGGCCGCGGTGGCCGGCGGTGTGGAGCGGGTGCTCACCGATCAGGGATACGCTGTCGGGGACGTCTCCTGCCCACCCGGCGTGCAGGTCGAGACCGGTGCCACGTTCTCCTGTCAGGCGACCGTCGACGGGGAATCGCGTGAGGTCGCCATCACCATCCGGACCGAGGACGGCGAATACGAGGTCGCGAACCCGACCTGACGCGTGGGACCGCCGTCATCCAGGATGGGCGTCGTGATCGACGTCCGGATGCTCTCCGAAATCCGACTTCCGTGCTGCCCACACGCTGTTCCGCGGCACGCTGCACCAGGTATGAGCCTGGCCGTGTCCTCGGTGCGTTCGAGGGGCGACGACCTGGTCGGGACCGCGCTGTCGTTCGCCATGGCGATGGCGGCGCCCGGCGGGGCTGTGCTGTCGATGGCAGGCGTGCCCCGTGCGCGCCGCGGTGCGGCACCTACTTCTGAGCCGCGAGCGCCGTCACGAGGCGGTCGACGGGACCGCTGAGGCCCCACCGTTGCTGCAGCGTGGCCAGGGCAGCAGGGTCGGCGGGGACGCTGGGCAGCGCATCGTCGCGGTCGAGGTGCACCGGCGCGTCGGAGGCCACCCGGACGACCATGGGGGCGACCTCCAGGTAGGCCCGTGCCGCGGCGAGCTTGCCACGGACGCCGGGGACGATCGCGGAGCCGGGCTGGTCGAGCGCGGCGAGTACGCCCTCGACCGTCCCGAAACGCCCGACCAGCGTCGCCGCGGTTTTCTCGCCGACGCCGGGGACGCCGGGCAGGCCGTCGGACGGGTCGCCGCGCAGCGCGGCGAGGGCGGCGTACGCCCCGCCGGGGTCGGAGGTCGGCAGCCCGTAGCGGGCGGCGAGCTCGGCCGGGCCGAGGAAGTCGGCCTTCGCGAGCCCCCTGCCGACGTAGAACACCCGCACGGGGGTCGGCTCGTCACGCACGAGCTGGAACAGGTCCCGGTCACCGCTGACCACCTCGACCGGGTCACGGCGCTCGGTGGTGACGAGGGTGCCGATGACGTCGTCAGCCTCATAGCCCTCGGCGCCCGCGGTGGCGATGCCGAACGCGGCGAGCACGTCGAGGATCACCGGCACTTGCGGGGCCAGCGTGTCGGGCACCACCTCGACGTCGGGGACGCCCTCGGGGGCCTCCTGCGCCACTCGGTGCGCCTTGTACGACGGGATGGCGGCGACGCGGAACGCCGGGCGCCAGTCGAGGTCGAGGCACGCGACAAGGCGCCCGGGCCGCAGCCGCTCGACGAGGAACGCGATCTGGTCGGTGAAGCCGCGCACGGCGTTGACCGGGGTGCCGTCGGGCGCGGTCACCGTCTCGGGCACGCCGAAGTAGGCGCGGAAGTACAGACTGGCCGCGTCGAGCAGCACCAGGGGTCGGGGCACCGCGACAGCCTACGGCCGTAGGCTCCCAGCATGTCCGCACCTCTCAGCGTCCTGCGTGACCGGCTCGCTCGCGCGGCCATCGCGGCAGGCGCCGCAGGCGTCGACGCCCTGCTGCTGACGCCCAGCCCCGACCTGCGCTACCTGCTGGGCGTCAGCAGCGGGTCGCACGAGCGACTGACGTGCCTGGTCCTGCCCACCGACGGCGACCCGATCCTCGTCGTCCCGCGCCTGGAACGGCCGGGACTGGACGGCTCGGCGGTGGCCGATCTCGGGCTCGACATCCTGGACTGGACCGACGCCGACGACCCGTACGCGCTCGTCGCGGACCTGCTGCGCCGGTCGGGACCGGTGTCGGGCCGCGCTGCGGTGGGCGACGCGATGCCCGCCCGGCACGTCCTGCGGCTGCGCGACGCGCTGCCCGCCACGGAGCAGGTACTGGCCTCCCAGGTGCTGCGGGAGCTGCGGATGCGCAAGGACGACGCCGAGGTCGCGGCCCTCACCACCGCGGGCGAGGCGATCGACCGCGTCCACGCGCGGATGGGGGAGTGGCTCCGTCCGGGGCGCACCGAGGCCGAGGTCGGCGCGGACATCACCGCCGCCATCGTCGCGGAGGGGCACACCGAGGCCGCGTTCGTCATCGTGGGCTCCGGCCCGCACGGCGCGAGCCCACACCACGACGTGTCGGAGCGCGTTGTGCAGCCGGGGGACGTCGTGGTCGTCGACATCGGGGGGCCCACCCCGGACGGGTACTACTCCGACTGCACTCGCACCTACTGCCTCGGCGAGCCCGCCGAAACCGACGTCGCGGACACCTACGCGGTGCTGCAGGCCGCGCAGGACGCCGCGGTCGCCGCGGTGCGGCCCGGGGTCACCGCGGAGCACGTGGACGCCGCAGCGCGCGGCCCGATCACCGCAGCCGGGTTCGGCGAGCACTTCATCCACCGCACGGGCCACGGGATCGGACTGGAGGTGCACGAGGAGCCCTACGTGGTGAGCGGCAACGCGCTGACACTGGAGCCCGGGATGGCGTTCTCCGTCGAGCCCGGCATCTACCTCCCGGGCCGGTGGGGCGCGCGGATCGAGGACATCGTGGTCGTGACGCCGGACGGGGTGGCAAGGCTCAACCACCGCCCCCGCGAGCTCGCCGCGTTATGACACCACCGACGGGGACACCACCGACGGGGACCACCCCACTGGAGCCGACGGACGCGGCGATCGTGGCCGTGCTGGCGAAGGACGGACGGTGCAGCTTCACCGACCTCGCCGAGCGGGTGGGGTTGTCGGTGTCGACGGTGCACCAGCGGGTGCGGCGCCTGGAGCAGCGCGGGGTGCTGCAGGGCTACACGGCGCGGCTCGACCGGGCGCAGCTCGGCCTGCCCCTGACGGCGTTCGTGTCGCTCACGCCGTTCGACCCGTCGGCCCCGGACGACTACCCGCGGCGGATCGCACACCTGCCCGAGATCGAATCCTGTTACTCGGTGGCGGGGGAGGCGTCCTACCTGCTGGTGGTGCGGGTGGCGTCGCCGGTCGCGCTGGAGGACCTGCTGCGGCAGATCCGCGAGTCGGCAGGCGTGGCGACCCACACCACGGTCGTGCTGTCGATCCCGTTCGAAGCTCGCCCCCCACCCTGTGAGTGACATTGTGAGCCAGAACTCGCATCGCCACTCACGAGGTTCAGGGTTCGACCCTGATGCGGCCGGTGCGGGCCGCGCGGACACTGGGTGGGGAGGTGGCCACCCTGGCCGCCGCGAGGAGGCACGACCGTGAGCTCGACGCTGACCCGTCCCCGGCAGGGCAAGATGATCGCCGGGGTGTGCGCAGGACTGGCGGACCGCTTCGGCTGGAGCGCGGGTGGGGTCCGGCTGCTGTTCGTCCTGTCGTGCCTGCTGCCGGGCCCCCAGGTGCTGGTCTACCTCGCCCTGTGGATCATCATGCCGAAGCGGCCCCACTGATCAGGTGTGCGGGTTGCGGCGGGCCCAGTCCGGCGGTGCGGCGCCGCGGTTCATCGACCAGGTGGCCCCCCCGAGCCTGCCCTCCTCGATGCCCTCCGGCTCGCGTTGCCGGTAGTCCGCGGCGAGCACCCGCGCCGGATCCGCGCCCTCGGCCATGACGAGGCACGGCGGGCGGTACGCGCAGCTGCCGCAGACCTCCGGCGCGGGGCTCGGGTACACACCCACGGCGGGGTCAGTCGCCGCCCGTGCTTCGGCGGCCATGTCGCGCCCCACCGCGCCGAGCTCGGCGTCGCTGCGCACGATCCGAGTGCGCCGGAACACGTCCGTGCCCTCCATCCGCACCCGCTCCCGGGGCAGCTCGCCTGCCCGCGCGTACATCCGGCGATGTCCGGCCCGGTGGGCGGCGAGAGGGCCGGGCAGTTCCGCGTCGGCGTCCGCGTCGATCCAGATCTCGTTGAAGATCGTTCCTGCCAACCGCATGCCGAGGTAGTGCAGCGGCCACGCCCAACACCACGCGGCGGTCCGCTCGTCGAGCAAGAGGTCGTCCTGCTCGGCCCAGTCGTCGGTGACGAGCCGGTGCTGTACAGACCAGTAGATGTCGTCGTCGTCGATCACGAGCAGGTCGACCCGGTCCGTGTAGCGGATCGCGTCGCCCTCCGTCGTCGCGAGGTCGCGATCGGGTGTCTCCGGATCGGGGATACTCACCTCGACGTCACTGTTGATCATAACCGGCGTGAAGCGGTCCAGGGCGGGCGCCCATGCGGCGTAGGCGTCGAGCAGCGCGTGCCCGCGGGTCCTCAGCTGCTCGTCCGCGCCGGGCTGGGCGGCCAGTGACCGGTCGAGGGCCTGGTGGACCAGCGGCTGCACGATGGCGCGGTTCCACTCCCACATACCGGGAAAGTAGTAGACGGCCAGCGCGTCATGCAGGCCCCGGTCGAGGTCGGCCCCCCGGTCGTCGACGGGCTCGTGGTTCCGCCGGTTCCGCGACCCGAGGTCCCACGCCCGGCGGCACCGTTTGAAGGCGGTGCGGTCGGCGGCACGGATCCGGTAGACCACGGCTCACCCTCCTCAGCCGGACGGTCGGAGCACCGACCGGAGCGTGTCGATCACCGACGCGTCGTCGATCGTCGAGGGCACAGCCTCGTCCTTGCCGTCGGCGATCCCCCGCATCGTCTTGCGCAGGATCTTGCCTGAACGTGTCTTGGGTAACGCGGCGACGACTGCGACGTCCCTGAACGACGCCACCGCGCCCACCTGGTCCCGCACCATCGCGATCAGCTCGGCGCGTAGTGCGTCCTCGTCGCGTTCGACACCCGACTTCAGCACGACGAAGCCGCGGGGAACCTGACCCTTCATCGGGTCCGCGACGCCGATCACCGCGCACTCCGCGACGTCCTGGTGTGCGCCGAGTACCTCTTCCATGCTGCCCGTGGAGAGGCGGTGCCCCGCGACGTTGATGACGTCGTCGGTGCGGCCCATGACGAAGACGTAGCCGTCGGAGTCGATGAGGCCGCCGTCGCCGGTGTGGTAATACCCGGGGAACCGGTCCAAGTAGGACGTGACGAACCGCTCGTCGTCACCCCAGACCGTGGGCAGGCACCCCGGCGGCAGCGGCAGCTTGATCACAATCGCGCCCTCCTCACCCGCCGGGACGGGCTTCCCCTCAGGGGACAGTACCTGCACGTCGTACCCCGGGACAGGCTTGGTCGGCGAGCCCGGCTTCACCGTCATCGGCTCGAGGCCCATGTGGTTGGCGACGATCGGCCAGCCGGTCTCGGTCTGCCACCAATGGTCGATCACCGGGATCTCGAGGAGGTCCGACGCCCACTGGTAAGTGTCCGGGTCGAGCCGCTCGCCCGCGAGGAAGAGGACCTTCAATCCGGACAGGTCGTACTGTGCGGCGAACTCCCCCTTCGGGTCCGCTTTCTTGATCGCACGGAACGCGGTCGGCGCGGTGAACATCGCCTTCGCGCCGTGCTCGGAGACCACCCGCCAGAACTGCCCGGCATCCGGTGTGCCGACCGGCTTACCCTCGTAGAGCACCGTCGTCGCCCCGGCGATCAGCGGCGCGTAGACGATGTAGGAGTGCCCGACGACCCAGCCGATATCGGACGCGGTGAAGAAGACGTCCCCTGGGCCGATGTCGTAGATGTTGGTCATGCTCCAGCGCAGCGCGACGGCGTGCCCGCCGTTGTCGCGCACCACGCCCTTCGGCCTCCCGGTCGTGCCGGAGGTGTAGAGCACATACAGCGGGTCGGTGGCCGCCACGGGCACGCAGTCGGCGGGCTCGGCGGCGTCCATTGCCTCCACCCAGTCGACGTCGCGCTCACCGAGCTCGGCACTGGCCTGCGGGCGTTGCAGGATCACGCAACGGTCGGGACGGTGGGTGGCGCGCTCGATGGCGCGCTCCAGGAGCGGCTTGTACTCGATGACCCGGCTGCCCTCGATGCCGCAGGACGCCGCCACGACGACCTTCGGCGCGGCGTCATCGATGCGGACGGCCAGCTCGTTGGCCGCGAAGCCACCGAACACGACCGAGTGCACGGCGCCGATCCGCGCGCACGCCAGCATGGCGATCGCGGCCTCGGGGATCATCGGGAGGTAGATCACCACGCGGTCCCCGCGCTCGACGCCGAGCCCGGTGAGCACCCCGGCGAACCGGGCGACCTCGTCGCGCAGCTGCGCGTAGGTGTAGGTGCGCTTCGTCTCGGTGACGGGGCTGTCGTAGATCAGCGCGGCCTGGTCGCCGCGGCCGTCGGCGATGTGGCGGTCGATCGCGTTGTAGCACGTGTTGAGCTCCCCGTCGGGGAACCAGCGGTAGAAGGGCGGGTTCTCCCGGTCGACGATCTGCTTGGGCTTGCGGTACCAGTCGATCGCCGCCGCGGCCTCGGACCAGAACCCGTCCGGGTCCGTCATGCTGCGCCGGTACACCTGCTCGTGACTGCCCATGCCTCTCCCTAAAACCCCGTTCCCACCCAATCTAGGCTGACTGTTGTGGGGAACGCAGAGCGTGTTCCGGACGAGGAGCCCGCCGGTTTCCCCGACTAGCTAGGGGCTGGTGGTCACGAGCGGGCGCAGGCGCAGCGCGTCGCCGTCCGGGCGGCACGCCGCTTCGCGCTGCGCGGTCCGCAGGAACGCGCCGAGACACGCGGCGATCCGCACATGGCCGGTGGCGTTCGGGTGGAACGACTCCGCGACGGCGCGCAGGCCGGAGTCCTCTTGGCGCAGGATCTCGAAGTCGACGGTGAGGCGGGTCATCCACTCCTCGTCCGAGCCGGCGGCGCAGGCCTCGTGTCCCTCGGCCGCGCGGGAGAGGTCGAGGAACCGGGAGCCGGTGCGCTCGGCGACGCCGCGCAGCGCCGTGGAGAGTTGCGGGACCGCGACAGTGCGAAGCCAGGTGAGGTCCTCGAGCCGCAGCGGGCAGCCCGAGAGATCCTGCAACGCCGGCTCGATGCGCTCGGTGACCGGGGACGGGTAGGACTGGAGCACCAGGTCGTATTCCGTCGCTGCGTAGCCTGCCCCGCCCATGACGCGCTGCACGTCGGTCACGGCGCGGGCCACCCGAGGCGCCATCGCGTTCAGGCGCTCGGTCCACTCGCCTGCGAGCTGCTGGGAGCACGACGGGGCCGTGGCGGCCCCACGCTTCGAGGCAGCCCAGGCCTCTACGCAGCGCAGCACGATGTCGGCGAATCGGGGGGCGTCGTTCGCGCCGACCGCGAGAACCACCGCCTCGACCCGGTAGCGCCGGGCGACGGCGGTGAGGCGCGACGCCTGCGAGGGCTGCCCGGCCTGGAGCGCGACGGCGGTCGAAGCCGCGCCGGAGCAGGCAAGGTTCACCCGCTCCGTCACGCCAGGCAGCCTCAGCTGGGCGATCGCGGCGTTCGCCGACCGGTGGCAGGCGTTACCGTCCGCGCCGCGGGTGCCGGGCGCATAGTCCCCGGCGCCCTCCCCGGCGACGGTGCTGTCACCGAGGCCGATCACGGCCCGCGGACGGTCGTCGGGAGGCGGATCCTGGGGTCGGGCGGGCGCCCGGTCCGCTACGACCACCACCAGGATCGCGAGCAGGGCGAGCAGCACCCGGGGCCGGATCATCGAGATCGAGTGTATGTCGGCACGGCCGCGGCGCTACGGTCCCGCGCTGCATCCCCGCGCTGCCGATTTTCGAAGTGTTTTCCGTGGGCGGCGCTCCGCGGGAGCACCTGGGGCTGCTTGCGCGTTGGACAGGGTATGCCGGAGTCGTCCGGATCGTCGTCTCGAGGGAGCGCTGACCGTGCCGGTCCTACTGATCCTGCTGCTCGCTGTCGTCGCCGAGGTCGTCGTGCTGGTGACGGTCGGGGATCTGGTCGGCGTGCTGTCTACTCTCGGCCTGCTGGTGCTCGCGACACTGGTCGGTGCGTGGCTGCTGCGGCGGGAAGGCACCCGCGCGCTGGCGGCGTTCACCGAGGCGGTGCGCACTCGGCGGCCACCGCACCGCGAACTCGCCGACGGGGTGCTCATCGCTGCGGCCGGGGTGCTTGTCGTGCTGCCCGGCTTCCTCTCCGACGTCGTCGCGATCCTGCTCTTGCTGCCGCCCACCCGGGCGCTGGTGCGGCGCCGTCTGGTCCGTTCCGCGTCGCGCTCCACGCCGCTGCGCTTCACCCCCGGCGGGGTGGTGGACGGCGGGGTGGTGGACGGCGGGGTCGCGCCCGACCGGCCCGCACCCGGCCCGGCGATCCCGCCGCGACCGGAGGATCACCGGTCGTGATGGCGCCGTAGTCCGGCAACATGAGCACCTCCTTGCTGGTCGGCGGGCGGATCCGGTCGTCGACGGCCACCGCGATGGCCGTGCGGGACGGTGTCGTGGTCTGGGTCGGTCGCGGCGACGAGGCGGCGCGCACCCGGTTCGACGGCGCCGACGAGGTCCTCGAGTGCCGCGGCGCGCTCGTCGCCCCCGCCTTCGTCGACGCGCACGTGCACGCCACCAGCACCGGGCTGCTCGCCGGCGGGCTCGACCTCGCCGGCTGCGCCTCGCTCGCGGACTGTCTCGACACCGTGGCCCGGCACGCCGCCGCACATCCCGGCACGGTTCTGTGTGGCCATGGCTGGGACGAGACGGCCTGGCCGGAACGGCGCCCGCCATCCCGCGGCGAGCTCGACCGCGCGGCCCGTGGCGCGGCCGTCTACCTGTCCCGGATCGACGTGCACTCCGCCGCGGTGTCCTCAGCGCTGCTGGAACGCACGCCCGAGGCGATCAGCGCCGACGGCTGGGCTGGGGACGGGCCGCTGTCGCAGGAGGCGCACCACAGCGCGCGTCGAGCGGCCCGCGAGTCGATCGGGCCGGGGCAGCGTGCCGCCGCGCAACTGGCTTTCCTCGCGCACGCCGCCACCCACGGAGTGGCCGTCGTGCACGAGTGCGCCGGGCCCGACATCTCGGGGATCGACGACCTCGCCGACCTCCTCGCGCTCGACACCGGCGTCGAGGTGGTGCCGTACTGGGGCCAGGCGGTGACCACCGCGGCGCAGGCCGCGGAGCTGCTCGCCGCCACCGGGGCGCACGGCCTCGCAGGGGACCTGTTCTGTGACGGCGCGCTCGGGTCCCGGACCGCCGCGCTGCGCGAGCCCTACACCGACGCACCCGCCACCTGCGGGGCCGCGTACCAGGACGCCGAGGCGATCACCGCGCACGTCGTGGCCTGCACCCGCGCCCGCACCCAGGCCGGATTCCACGTCATCGGGGACGCGGCCACGGACGCGGTGGTCGCGGGCTTCGCCGCCGCGGAGGCCCAACTCGGCGCCGCAGCTCTGAGAGCGTGCACGCATCGGCTGGAGCACCTGGAGATGGTCTCCGCGCAGCAGGCGGCGCAGCTCGCCCGCTGGGGCGTGGTGGCCAGCGTGCAGCCCGCCTTCGACGCCGCGTGGGGCGGGCCGGACGGGATGTACGCGCTGCGTCTCGGCGCGTCGCGGGCAGCCGCCATGAACCCGTTCGCGATGCTCGCCGACGCCGGCGTTCGGCTCGCGTTCGGCTCCGACGCTCCCGTCACTGCGGTGGACCCCTGGGCCGCGGTGCGAGCCGCCGTCTCGCACCGCACACCGGGGTCCGGGCTCGGCGAAGATGTGGCCTTCGCGGCACACACCCGCGGCGGCCACCGCGCAGCGGGTGTCACCGACCCGGCCGCGGGCACCCTCGTCCCCGGCGCACCCGCCAGCTACGCCGTGTGGGACGGCGACGGCACCTGCCTGCGGACCGTCCACAGGGGACGCACCCTGTTCGAGCGGGAGGGTGCCTTGAGGTGATCCGGCTCACCTCGACGCCGCCACCGTGGGCAAGCCTGGATGCGCCCGTGATCGCCGATTCGCGACCTCCTGACCCGGAGAGCGGTCCATAGCGTCGCGAAACGGCGATCACTGCGGTGGAGGAGCGCTGATGGCACGCAGCGGATGGCATGCGCCGGCCGATAGTCGTGCACGTCCGCCCGGTGGGCGAGAATTTCACGTTCGCGTTCGTTGTGCTCGGCGCCGACGCGCACCTGCGCAACATCCGCGCGCCAGCGGGACGACGGTCGTGCCCGGCACGATGCTGCACGCCTGAGTGGGAACGTAGGGTGATCGGTGTGGCAGCACCGACTCTGACGGAGAGTGACAATCCCTCCCCGGCACCGGTGCCCCGTCACCGGGGGGCCGCCGCCCTGACCGGTCTCGCGGTCGCCGCGGCAGGCGTGGTCCTGTTCCTCAGCGCGTCGCCGCGGGAGCTGTGGTGGCTCGCGCCGGTCGCGTTCGTGATCCTCGGCGCGGCGCTGCACAGCCGCCGGGCTCGGGCAGGCCTCGTACTGGGCCTGCTGTTCGGGCTCGGCTACTACCTCCCGCTGCTGGTGTGGACGGGGGAGTTCGTCGGGGCGATGCCGTGGCTCGCGCTGGCGGTCTTCGAGTCGCTGATCCCCGCGCTCGCCGGAGCGGCGATGGCCGCGGTGTCCCGGCTCCCGGCCGCACCCCTGTGGGCCACCGGCGCCTGGGTGGCGGCGGAGGCCGTCATCGCGCGCGTGCCGTTCGGCGGCTTCCCGTGGGGCCGGGTGGCCTTCACCCAGCCGGAGGGACTCTTCCTGCCGGTCGTCGCGGTGGGCGGGACACCCCTGCTCAGCGCCGTCGTGGTGCTCACGGGCCTCGCCGCCGCCGAGGTCGTGCGCCGCGTCGCCACCCGCGGTCGGCTGGTGGTGCCCGCGCTCCTGGTCGTCGCCGGGCTCGCAAGCGGGCTCGCCGCGGCGCCGCTGGTCAGCAGCAGCGCCGCCGACGACGTCACCGTCGCGCTGGTGCAGGGGAACGTGCCGCGCGCCGGACTCGACTTCAACGCGCAACGCCGCGCCGTGCTGGACAACCACGTCGCGCGGACACAGGAGCTCGCCGCCGACGTGGCCGCGGGGCGCGTGCAGCAGCCCGACATCGTGATCTGGCCGGAGAACTCATCCGACATCGACCCGCTGCGCAACGGCGACGCGCGCGTCGCCGTCGACCGCGCCGCTCGCGCCGTTGCCGTGCCGATCCTCGTCGGCGCGGTGCTGCAGGGTGACAACCGCGACGACCGCCCGACCAACACGATGGTCGTGTGGGATCCGGTGACCGGCCCGGGGGAGCAGCACGACAAGCGCCGCCTCCAACCGTTCGGGGAGTACGTGCCGTACCGGGACTTCTTCCGGGCGTTCAGCCCGCTCGTGGACCGCGCGAGCAACTTCGTTCCCGGCGAAGGGGACGGGGTTGTCGACCTCGCCGGGGTCGGGGTCGGCGTCGCCACCTGCTACGAGGTCGTGTTCGACGACCTGGTGCGCAGCAGTGTCCGCAACGGCGCCGAGGTCCTCGCGGTCCCCACGAACAACGCCACGTTCGGGTTCACCGACATGACCTACCAGCAGCAGGCGATGTCGCGCGTGCGTGCGGTGGAGCACGGCCGCGCGGTGCTCATCGCGGCCACCAGCGGATCCAGCGCGGTGATCTCGCCCGACGGCGAGGTGCTGCAGCGCACCGGGCTGTTCGTGCCCGACGTCCTCGTCGCGGACGTCGGGCTGCGCACGGCCACCACGCTCGCCACCCGGCTGGGGCCCGCACCCGAGTGGCTGCTCGTGGCGCTGGGCGTCGGCGCGGTGGCATTCACCGTCGCCGCCGGACGGCGTGGCCCGTGACCCCAGCGCTCGGCCCCGTCTTGGTGGTGACGCCCACCTACGACGAGCGGGGAAATCTGGCCCGCGTGCTGGGCCGGCTGCACGACGCGGTCCCCGACGCGCACGTCCTGGTCGTCGACGACGCGAGCCCCGACGGCACCGGTGAGCTCGCCGACGACCTGGCCACCGCGGACGAGCGCGTGCAGGTGCTGCACCGCACCGGCAAGGAGGGGCTCGGCACCGCCTACGTGGCGGGGTTCCGGTGGGCGCTGCAGCGCGGCTACGGCGTCATCGTGGAGATGGACGCCGACGGCTCGCACGCCCCGGAGGAGCTGCCGAAGCTGCTCGCCGCGCTCGTCGCCCGCAGCGCGGACCTGGCGCTCGGCTCCCGCTATGTCAAGGGTGGGCAGGTCGTGAACTGGCCGCGGCACCGCGAGTGGCTCTCCCGCGGCGGCAACGTGTACTCCCGGCTTGCGCTCGGGGTGGACGTCGCCGACATCACCGGGGGCTTCCGCGCCTACCGCCGGGCCGTGCTGGAGGCACTGCCGCTCGACGACGTCGCTTCGCAGGGCTATTGCTTCCAGGTGGATCTGGCATGGCGCACCATCCGCGCGGGCTTCCGGGTGGTGGAGGTCCCGATCACGTTCACCGAGCGGGAGCGGGGCGACTCCAAGATGACCGGCGACATCGTTCGCGAGGCGCTGTGGCAGGTGACGCTGTGGGGCCTGCGCCACCACGCCGGTCGGCTGAGACGCCGGTCCTGAGACGACACAGCACGGCCGCCGGGTCGGAGTCGACCCGGCGGCCCGTGGACGAGGTGTGAGAAGGCTCAGGCCCGAACCCGTCAGGCCCGAAACCCGTCAGGCCCGAAACCCGTCAAGCAGAGCGCGTGCGCCTGCCCCGCAGCTCGGTCAGCCGCTCGTCGAGCAGCTCCTCGAGCTCGGGGATGCTGCGGCGCTCCAGCAGCATGTCCCAGTGGGTGCGCGGCGGCTTGGTCTTCTTCTGCTCGGCGTGCGCGCCGTCGATCACCTCGGAGTCGTTGCCGTGCAGTCGGCACTCCCAGGTAGCCGGCGGCTCCGCGTCGTCGGCGAACGGGACGTCGAAGGTGTGGCCCTTGGGGCAGGCGTACTGCACCGACCGCCGCGGCGCGAGGTCGTGGTCACGGTCGGTCTCGTAGCTCACCGTTCCGAGCCGGCTGCCACGAAGGACGCGGTCGGCCATGGCGGTGTCCTTTCCCTCGAAGTGGGGATGGGTGCCATCCCCGCTGTCCTGCCATCGGGTGCAACGCAGCAACGGCGCGAGTCGTTCCCGCGTAACCCCGGGCAGCTGGATACCCGTCATTCGCACGACCCACCCACAAAGAGGAGATCGCAGGTCGATGTGACACGTTACGCACCGATGGTGTGCGGTAGACCACCCGTTCGGCGCAGCAGTGTCACACCAGGGCGGGTTCCGGATTGCCCGCGGCCCGGATTGCGCGGCGCACCGGGACGAGGGCGACGAGCACGAACCCGATCACGAAGAACGCCACGAGTGACAGTATCGCGAGCCGGAACGACCCCGTGGCCTGGCCGATCCCCGCGAACAGGAGCGGGCCGAGCCACGACGTGGAGCGCTCACCGATCTCGTACAGCGAGAAGTACGCGCCCTCGCGGCCGGGGGGGACCAGCTGGCTGAACAGCGACCGCGACAGCGCGTTCGTGCCGCCCAGCACCAGCCCGATGCCGACGGCGAGCGCGTAGAACTGCAGCTGCTGCCCGGCCTGGACGAAGTACGCCGCCCCGATCACCGCGATCCACACCAGCAGGCTGCCGAGGATGGTGCGCTTGGCACCGACCCGCCGGGCGATCGCACCGTGCAGCAGCGCGCCGCCGAATGCGACGAACTGCACGATCAGGATCGTGACGATCAGCGTCTCCTGCGGCAGCCGGAGCTCCTGGTCGCCGTACTGCGCGGAGACCTGGACCACCGTGTTGATGCCGTCGGCGAAGACGAGGTACGCGACGAGGTAGCCGAGCGTCAGCGGGACGGCCCGCGCCTCGCGCAGCGTCGTCGCGAGCTGGCGGAACCCCGCGGTGAGCACCGCGGCGCCGTGCTCACCGCCCTGCGGCGGCTGATGGCGGCGCAGGCGTCGCAAAGGGATCAGCGTGAACGCCGACCACCAGACGCCGGCGAATACGAAGCAGACCCGCACGGCCTCACTGCTCGACAACCCGAGGGCATCGTGTCCGCGGAAGATCCCCAGCTGGAACGCGAGCGCGAGCCCGCCACCGAGGTAGCCGAACGCCCAGCCTCGGGAGGAGACGCCGTCGCGCTCGTCGGGCAGCGCGATCTCGGGGAGGAAGGCGTAGTACACGACGATCGACGCGCCGTAGCAGACGTTCGCGACGATGAACAGCGGCACGGCGAGCTGCCAGTTCGTCCCTGCGACCAAGGCGAGCAGCGCCGTGACCGCCGCTCCGGAGAACGCGAACACCGCGAGCATGCCTCGCTTGTTCTGGGTGCGGTCGGCGATGGCGCCGGTGATCGGCAGGACGAGCGCCTGCACCACCGTCGCGATCGACACGAGGTAGCCCCACGCCGAGCCGGCCGGAAACGTGAGGCCGAGCATCGACACGTCGCACCGCAGCAGCGAGTTCCCGTCCGGGCAGGGCAGGGGACCGTTGCGCACGACGTCGAGTCGTGCGGCGTTGACGGCGACATCGGTGAGGTACAGCGACAGGAACACCGTGACGATCGACGTCTGGAAGACCGAGTTCGCCCAGTCGTACCAGTACCAGCCACGCTGCTCGGCGCGGCGCTGGGCAACCGGGTGGTTGCCCGTGGGCGCTGCGCTCACGACCGTGACCCTACTGCCCGCGCCCGGGCCAGCAGCCGCGCTCGCGCAGCACGTCGCGCAGCACGTCGGGCCGGTCGGTGACGAGCCCGTCGACACCGGCGTCGAGCAACGCCGCCATCTCGGCCGGGTCGTCGACCGTCCAGACGTGCACCTCGATGCCGCGGCGCGCCGCGTAGCGCAGCAGTGCTGCGTCGACCACGGGCACGGGCCCGCGACGGGGCGGCACCTGGGCGATCCGGGCCCTCATCGGCAGGGGAAGCCACGGCAGCACCGAGCGCACCCGCAGCGCCACCACGGACGCCGTGCCCATCGACGTGAGCAGCCGCGGTCCCGCGCCACGGCGCAGTCGTGCTAGCCGCGCCTCGGAGAACGACGCGAGGCACACCCGGTCCCATGCGCCGGTGCGGCGCAGCACGTCGAGCGCGGGGTCGACGGCGGAGTCGGCCTTGACGTCGACGTTGAGCAACGCTGCCGGGAGCTCCTCGAGCAGGTCGTCGAGCCGGCACACCGGGTCGCGGCCCCCGATCCGCGCTCGACGCACCCGCTCCCACGGGAGCGCTTCGACGATCCCGGTGGCGTCGGTCGTGCGGTCCAGTGCGGGGTCGTGCAACACCACGGCCACCCCGTCGCGGGTCGCGTGGACATCGGTCTCGAGGTAGCGGTACCCCTCCCGCGTGGCCCGGCGCAGCGCGACGAGCGAGTTCTCCATGCCGGCGAGGTCCCCGATATGCCAGCCGCGGTGCGCGTACGCGCGAGGGTGGGGGCCCTGCAGGTACGGGTGGGGCGGCACGGGACCGCAGTCTGCCGGGTCGGCGTGGCTCCCGTCGGCGTGGCGTCTGTGGGTGTGGCAGCGCGGCCGATACGGTGCCCGACCGTGACCACCGTCGCAACCACCCGGGTCGTGCGGGCCTGCGGCTGGTGCGGGCGTCCTCTTCCGGAGGACACCAGCACCGGACGTCGCCGCCGGTACTGCGGGCAGTCCTGCCGTCAACGCGCCTACGAGCAGCGCGTCGGCGTGCAGCGGTTCGGCCTCGCGAGCGACGCGGTGATCCTCACCGGCGCGGAGTTCAGCGACCTGCAGGACCGCCTGTTCCGGCTGCGGTGTGCCGCCGAGGACTTGGCCGGGGCGGCCCGTGACGACGAGGACACCGCTGCGCTGGGCCCGCTAGCCGCGGAGGTCACGCAGGCCGCGACCGATCTGGAACGCCTGCGCTGACCCTGCAACCGCCTTAGGGTGGTTCTGCGGCCGACGCACTCGCCACACGCCCGCGTGGGGCGATCGGAGAGCAGGGAGGCGACGATGACCGCGACGCTGCGACTACTCGCTGCGGAGTTCGAGACGGCTCTCGGCGCGGACTCGGTGATCACCGACCGGCAGCGGCTGCGCACCTACGAGTGTGACGGTCTTGCGCACCATCGGGTGGTGCCCGCGATCGTGGTCCTGCCCGAGACCGCGGAGCAGACCGCCACCGTGGTGAAGGCCTGCGCCACGGCGCGTGTCCCGTTCGTCGCCCGCGGCTCGGGCACCGGGCTGTCGGGTGGGGCGCTGCCGCACGCCGAGGGCGTCCTCATCGTCACCTCCCGGATGCGGCGGATCCTCGAGGTCGACCCCGCGAACGAGCGCGCGGTGGTGGAACCGGGCGTCATCAACCTGGACGTGACGAGGGCGGCCGCGCCGCACGGCTACTACTTCGCGCCCGACCCGTCGAGCCAGCAGGTGTGCTCGGTGGGCGGCAACGTCGCGGAGAACTCCGGCGGCGCGCACTGCCTCAAGTACGGCTTCACGACGAACCACGTGCTCGGCGTCGAGGTCGTCACGCCGGACGGCGAGCTCGTGTGGTTCGGCGGCACCACCCACGACGCTCCTGGCTACGACCTGCTCGGCGCGTTCGTCGGCAGCGAGGGCACCCTCGGGATCACGACCAAGATCGTGGTCCGGCTGCTGCGCGCGCCGGAGGCGGTGCGCTGCCTGCTCGCCGCGTTCCCGGGCGTCGACGAGGCGGGCACCGCGGTGTCATCGATCATCTCCGACGGGGTCGTGCCCGCCGCGATCGAGATGATGGACGCGCTCGCCATCGAGGCCGCCGAAGCCGCGGTGCAGTGCGGCTACCCGCAGGGCGCCGGTGCGGTGCTGATCGTCGAGCTCGACGGGCCGGCCGCCGAGGTGGAGCACACCTTCGGGGCCGTGGAGCAGCGCTGCACCGAGGCCGGCGCGTTCGAGATCCGCATCGCCCGCGACGACGCCGAGCGGGCCTTGTTCTGGAAGGGCCGCAAGTCGGCGTTCGCGGCCGTCGGGCGGATCAGCCCCGACTACATCGTGCAGGACGGCGTGATCCCGCGAACGGCACTGCCCGCCGTCCTCAGGAAGATCACCGAGCTGGCCTGCGGCACCGGCGTACGGGTGGCGAACGTCTTCCACGCCGGGGACGGGAACCTGCACCCGCTCGTGCTGTTCGACGACGCCATCCCCGGCGAGGCGCAGGCCGCCGAGGAGGTGTCCGGCGCGATCCTGGACCTCTGCATCTCCCACGGGGGTTCCATCACCGGCGAGCACGGGGTGGGGATGGACAAGTCGCAGTACATGCCGCGGATGTTCACCGACGACGATCTCGACACGATGCAGCGGCTGCGGTGCGCGTTCGACCCGGCCGGGGTGTCCAACCCCGGCAAGGTGTTCCCGACGCCGCGGCTGTGCGGTGAGGTTCCCGGCAGGCACAAGGCTCCCCACCCGCTGCAGGCTGCGGGGCTGGCGGAGCAGTTCTGATGACCACCCGTCGACGCACTCCGTCCCGCGGAGGCGGGGACACAGCAGCCGCCTCGGTGATCGACGAGCTGCGCGCGGTCTGCGACGACGTGCGCACCGCGACGCCCGACGACGCCGTCGACGGCATCCGTCCCTTGCTGGTGGCGCGGCCGCGCGACACGGACGGGGTCTCGGCGGTGCTCGCGGCCTCTGCCGCGAACGAGCTGCGCGTCGTCGCTCGCGGGGCAGGCACCCGGGGCACCTGGGGCGCGGCTCCCACCGCCGTCGACCTCGTGCTGGACGTCTCGCGGCTCGATGCGGTGCTCACCCACGCCGCGGGCGATCTGGTGGTCACCGTGCAGCCGGGACTGGCGCTCGCCGACCTGCAGGCCGCGCTGGCGCCGCACCGGCAGCGCCTCGCGCTCGACGGGTGCACACCACGGGGCACGATCGGCGGCACCGTCGCGACGGCGTTCTCCGGCCCGCTGCGCTACCGCTTCGGCTCGGTGCGTGACCTCGTCATCGGCATCACCGTGGTGCTCGCCGACGGGACCGTCGCCAAGAGCGGGGGGACGGTCGTGAAGAACGTCGCAGGGTACGACCTCGGCAAGCTCTACACCGGCTCGCTCGGCACCCTCGGCGTGATCACCGAGCTGACGTTCCGGCTGCACCCGCTGCCGGAGGCCAGGCGCTGGGTCACCGTCACCACCCCCGACCCGCGCCGGGCAGCCGACGCCGTCGCCGCGGTGCGCGGCTCGCAGAACGACCCCGTGGCGATGGAGGTGGACCGCCCCGGGCCCGGCGCACCCGTCACCGTCGGCGTGGCGCTGGAGGGCGTCGAGGGAGGCATCGGGGCGCGCGCCGACGAGGTGGCCAGGCTACTCGGCGCCGACGCGGTCGTGGCCGACGCACCGCCGGACTGGTGGGCCACGTTGCCGCACGACCCGTCGACCGGGACCGGTGCGGTGCTCACCGCCGAACCCACCGCGCTGGCCACCGTGCTCGCCGACGCGCCGGGTGCGC
>JALYQB010000231.1 GCA_030856045.1 Actinomycetota bacterium | reverse complement strand
GGAGAGCGGGGCGCGCCCGAGGTTCGTGTGCAGCAGCACGCCCGTGGCGTTGAGGACCGGGCGCAGGCTCGACGCCGTGGACGGCAGCGCCGCGACCACCGCGGCCACGACGGCCTCCGGCGCGATCTCCCCGTCACGGGCACGCTGCTGCGCGGCGGTCACAGCGGCCTTCACCCTGGCCCTGCCCAACGTCTCGACCGCGCCCGCGATCCGCTCGTCGGCGAGCACCGTGTCGGTCCGCGGCACGCACCGCCGGGGATCGCTGACGCCGCCCATCCGCTCACCCCCGCTCGCCGTCCGGACACCGCGGACGGTACCGGGAGCGCGATTGACCGACCTCGAGTGACGTCGACTCGCCAGACCGGACACCGCGGACGGTGAGGAGATCGGTCCCGTTCGCAGCCGTGGAGTGAGCCGTCCGGGTCAATCCGATGGCGCGCACCCGATCGGCTTGACGGTCAACCCCGGCGCGTCGGTACGATCCAGTCGCGGTTGTGCAGTCAGCCGCTCCCCACCGCCCGGCGAGGGCCGTCGCCTCGCGCCCGCCGCGAAGACGAACGGGAGGAGCGCACATGGCGCAGCCGGGTCACGCGACGACCGTCGCTGCGGTGACGATCGCCGCCACGGAGGACGAGGCGGGCGTGCCGGTGCTCCGCGTCGCGGGCGAGGTCGACCTGGCCACCATCGGGTGCGTGCGGGATGCGATCGCCCGGCACTCCCACCGGCACGGCCTCGTGATCGACCTCACCGCCGTCACCTTCTTCGCCGTCTGCGGAGTCGATCTACTGCTGGAGACGGCCGCGCGGATGCCCGTGCGAGTGGTCGCCGACTCGCGCGCGGTGCTGCGCGTGCTGGCCGCGTCAGGAGTCGACGGTCAGCTCCCCCGTGAGGTCTCGGTGGTCGACGCGGTGGCCCACTTCTGCGTGTGAGCCCCCCGCCCGCCGCTCCTCGGGCACGCACGCGGGCTCTGCCGACCGCGTAGAGGGCGAGCTCGTTCCCGGCCGGGCGGTTATAGACTAGGGCTATCCTCTTTATTAGGGTAGGGTCGTGGAAACGGATGACGTGGCCGAGCGCCACAAGACGCATGGGGCGCTGGCCGTGGCGAGCCGGGTGCGGCTGCTGGACGCGTTGCGCGCCGGCGAGCGTGCGCTCGATGCCCGGGAACTGGCCGCGGCCTGCGGGCTGCACGTCACCACGGTGCGGTTTCACCTCGAGGTACTCAGCGAGGCGGGCTTGGTGCGGAGTCACTCCGAGTCGCCCCGGGCGCGGGGGCGCCCACGGTTGCTCTACGCCCCGGCCAGCGCCGGTGGCACGGGTCGGGACAGCTACCGGTTACTCGCCACGCTCCTCGCCACGCACTGGGCCGACACTCCGGCCGAGCGGACGCAGCGAGCTCTGCGAGCAGGCCTCGCCGTGGCCGGTGAGCAGGGACTCGCACCCCCACCAGCGGTGAGCCTGACCACGGAGGAGTCCGTGGCCCAGGTCAGCGGCCTGTTCGCCGAACTCGGCTTCGAACCCGAACTCGTCCGCACGGGCGAGGACCTGCAGATCCGGCTGCACGCCTGCCCGTTCCAGGCCGTCGCTGCGGAGTACCCGGAGGTCGTGTGCTCCCTGCACCTGGGCCTGCTGCGGGGGGCCTTGGCCGAGCTGAGGGCACCGGCCACGACGAGCAGCCTGCAACCCTTCGTCGAACCGCACCTGTGCATCGCCCACATCGCCCCGCAGAACCGCTAGCCCAGCGCGAGGTGGGTGAGCTCCCATAGAGCGTGGTAGGTCGTGGTCTGGGCCTCCTGGATGCGGTGCACCGAGGCCGACGGCATGACGAACAGGTGCTCGATCACGTCAGCCTCGGCCATCTTGCCGCCGTCGTAGCCGGCCAGACCGACGGTGAGCATGCCGCGGCGGCTGGCCTCCTGGAGCCCGCGCACCACGTTGGCCGAACCACCGCTGGTGGACAGGCCGACCGCGATGTCCCCGGCACGGCCGTTGGCGGCCAGCGTCCTGGAGAAGATCACTTCGAAGGAGACGTCGTTGGCCAGCGCGGTGAGGACCGCCACGTCGGCGGCCAGCGCCGTCGCGGGCAACGGGCGGGCGGGTGGCGCGGGGTTCTCGAACAGCTCGGCGACGGCCTGCGCGTCGGTGCTGCTGCCACCGTTGCCGAAGACGAAGAGCCGGCCACCCGCCTCGAATGCGCGGGCCATCGCGGTGGCACAGTCGACCAACGCGTCGCGGTAGGTCTTCAGGACCTCCGCGCGCAGCCGGCTGATCTCGTCGACCTTGTCGGTGGTCGAGCGGCGCACCTCGTCGAGCACGGAGTCCAGGTTCGAGGACCCGGCGTAGATGAACGGGTAGAGCGACTCCAAACCGCTGCTCATCGCGGTCCTCCCATCGTCGTTATCGCGGTGAGTGCCGGGTTCCTCACGGCGCGACTGCCGGGTCGAGCACGCCGGGCTGTTCGAAGAAGACGTGCACCAGCTCCCACAACACGTGGTAGGTGGTGACCTGAACCTCCTTGACCACCTGCGGGTCGGTCGACCGGGCGATCAGCACGTGGTCCAGACCCGGCGTCCGGGCGATCTCCCCACCATCGCCGCCGATCAGCGCCACCGTCAGCAGGCCCGCGTCACGAGCGGCGGCCAGCCCACGCGCGACGTTGCGACAGTCACCGTCCGCCGAGAGCCCCAGCGCGATGTCCTGCGCACCGGCGTGCAGCCGCAGCGACGCGGCGAAGCTGTCATCGAAGCCCCCGCGGCGGATCAGCCCGCTGAGCGTCGCGGCGTCATTGGCCAGCGACATCGCAGGCAACGCGCGTTTGCCCACGATCACCGGGTGCTCGAACTCCACCGCGATGTGCGCGGCGTCTGCTGCCGCGGAGCCGTTGCCGAAGCACACCAGCTTGCCGCCCGCGTCGAACCGGCGCGCCATGTCGTAGCACGCCCTGCCCACCCGCTCCGCGTCCTGGGCCAGCGCGTCGGTCGCGTCCTTGCGTCGCTCGAAAATCCCTTCGACCTGCGCGCACGTCAGCTCGGCAGTCACTAGCAGCGTCCTCCTGTCCAGCGTCTCGGCCACGGTTCCGGTGGTCCGCGGACGCCCGCGGACCAGCGGCCACCGCTGCACTGTCCGTAAGATTTTAGACTAGCACTGTCCTCTTTAGTAAGCAGCGTCTCTTGAGTAAGCAGCGGATGTCTCAGCCGGGACCGTTCGTCGATCTTCTTGCACTACCCCGCTGAGTCGACAGCTAACCGGAACGTGATTGACCGCCCGCAGCGCCGGGTAACCCCGAAGCGATGATGCGCCGCCGACGAAGGGAGCACGACCATGGCTGACGAGCTGCGCGGACGCAGGGTGGCGATCCTTGCTGCGGACGGCGTCGAGCGGGTGGAGCTCATCGAGCCGCGCAAGGCCGTCGAGGACTCAGGAGCCAGCACCGAGCTACTCTCGCTCGACACCGGCGAGATCCAGTCCATGGACGGCGACATCAACCAGGCGCAGAAGTTCACCGTGGACCGCAGGGTGTCCGACGCGTCGGTGGACGACTACGACGCCCTCATCCTGCCGGGCGGAACCATGAATCCCGACAACCTGCGGTCCGACCGGACGGCCGTGAGCTTCGTGCGCGACTTCGTCAATTCCGGCAAGCCGGTGGGCGTCATCTGCCACGGACCGTGGACGCTGGTCGAGGCCGACGTCGTGCGCGGGCGGACGATCACGTCGTACCCCAGCCTGCGCACGGACCTGCGCAACGCCGGCGCGAACGTCGTCGACGAGGAGGTCGTCACCGACCAGGGTCTGGTGTCGAGCCGCAACCCGGGCGATCTTCCCGCCTTCTGCGCCAAGATCGTCGAGGAGTTCGCCGAGGGCAGGCACCCCGCGAAGGCGGGCGCCCATTAGGCGCTATCGACGGGTGCGGCGGCCGCGGTCCGGCCCGCCAGGGCGAGATCCGCGACGAAGTCCTCGAGCTCCTGGTCGCGGCGGTCGCTGGGGGCCCGCAGCACCGCGGAGGGGTGCACGGTCGCGAGCAGCGGCAGCCCCTCGTATTCCTGCAGTTCGCCGCGATGTCGGGTCAGCCGGAACGACGACCCGAGCAGCGTCTTCGCCGCGGTCGCGCCGAGCGTGACGACGAGCCGGGGCTTCACCACAGTCAGCTCCTCGTGCAGCCACGGCAGACAGGCACGCACGTGCTCCGTGCCGGGCGTGCGGTGGATGCGGCGCTTGCCCTCCTGCCGGAACCGGAAATGCTTGACGACGTTGGTGACGTAGGCGTCGGCGCGGTCGACCCCGGCGCGGTCCAGCGCGCGATCGAGCAGCCGCCCGGCGGGGCCGACGAACGGCTCGCCCTCGACGTCCTCGCGGTCGCCGGGCTGTTCACCGGCGAGCAGGATCCGCGCCCCGGGGCGGCCCTCGCCGAACACCGTCTGCGTCGCGTCGGCGTAGAGCTCGCACGCGGTACAGCCGGCAGCGCGGCGCCGCAGCGCGTCCAGCTCCTCCATGCACGGAGGAGTTCCCCGGTGCGCCGCGCCGTACACGCGCGCCGAAAACTCGTTACGCCGGCGCCGCGCGGCACCGTGAAAGGGGCGCTGGACCGCGACAAGTCTCCATGTCGCGGTTGAATTGGCCGCTGTGACCGCGACAAGCATCCATGTCGCGGTTTAGAGGCGGCCCCTGCAGTGCCCGCAAGGCGCGGCGTGCCTCGGGCAGCACGGCAGGTACGGCCGCCACGTTCGCGACGGCGGCGAGGGTGCACCAGCTGCAGAGCCGCCGATGCCCGCTGACCTGCTCGGCGAACAGGAACACCGAGGCGGCCGCGTCGCCCACGGTCTTCGCCGCGGCGAGCAGCGGCAACCACGGCCGACTCTCGGCGCGGTCCCCCGGCCCTGCACCGTGCAGCACGAGGGTCGCACCGAACGACGCGATACCCAGTGCCGCGTCCGGCGTGCCGAACAGGCGGTACGCCTCGCCGGAGGCTCGACGCGGTCGGCGTCGAGCCACGGCAGCGGTGGCTCGGGGACGTGGCGCAGCAGCCCCGCCTGGATAGGCCTCGGCGACGGCGAGCGCTCCCGTCGCGAGCAGAGTCAGTGCGGTCGCACGGCGGCGCCTGACGAGGTCCGCCGACGCGCCGCGGCGAAGATCGTCGCTCACCCGCTCGGCGTAGGCGCTGGACCCGCGACCGATGCCGCCACGGGCCGGCACACTCGCCGCCGGCGGGCCCGACGGCCGCAGCCGGACGGGCATGCCCCGGCGCGTCACCCTGCCGCCTCCGCGGGACGAAGTACGTCGGCGGTCACGATGCCGCCTGCTGAGCTCGGGCGTAGGCCAGCTGCAGGAAGTCGGCGCCGGTGAGGGCGGTGAACGTCGCGGCGACGAGCCGGGTGGGCGCAGGGGCGAACACGAGACCGAGCGCGAACCCGGCCGCGATCCAGACGTCCAAGCAGAACGGGCATGTGAGCAGCTCGCCGATCGAGTGACGCAGCCCGCCCGCAGTGCGCGGCTGCTCCGTCACCTCGGCGGGGCCGCCACTCTCGGAGTAGGTCGTGAACGGCGCCCGAAGCGGGCTGGTCACGGCGTCCTTGGAGATCGTCCGGGAGAGCTTGTGGGTGCCGAGGGCGAGCAGCACGACGTCCCACGGCCCCACCGTCGGCGGGGGCCTGCGGCCGGTCGCGGCCGCGAGCCCAGCCGCCGCAGCCACCAGTGCGGCGAACATCCCCATCACGAGCGCATAGCCGCCCAGTGGCTGGTCGGCGCCGCGCCGGTAGGTCTCCGCCTCGGCGTGGGCGGTGCTCGCCATCCGCTGCGCCACGTCCTGCATCACGCGTCCTCTCATCCAGACGTTCAGGGCCCGAGGCCTGCGCGGCCGGACTACCCGCTACCGCACCGGCTCATGCCGATCACGAGGAGACGGTGCGGGCGACCGCGTCCGCGACGACGTCGGGAAGTCGGCCCGAGCGCCGGAACACCTCGCGCTGGGTCCGCGCCCCGGTACCGCGGTGCAGGACGGCCGCCACCAGATCCTCGACCGTGTCGAGATCGCCACCTGCGTCGAGCACCGGGGTCACGTGGTCGACGAGCGCGGCCACCGCGTCCGCCGCCGGCACCGGCAGGCCGGTCCGCGGGTGGACGAGACGCGACTCGAGTCCCGACCGCCCGGCGCGCCACGACGCCACCCGCAGCAGCTCGGTCCGCACGTGCTGCGGCGCCTTCCCGGCCGCCCAGTCCAGCGCGGCCGTCTCCACGAGTGCACGCGCCAGCGCCGCGAGCAGCACGGCATCGTCGGTGCGCAGGCACACGTCCGCGAGCCGAATCTCGACGGTGGGCTGGTGCGCCGAGAGCCGGGCGTCGAAGTACACCATCCCCTCGTCGAGCAACGTGCCCGAGTCGAGCAGGTCGGCCAGCACTCGGTCGTACCCGCCGGTGGAGCCGAACTCGCCGGTCGGGCCCGCCGACGGCCAACGGCCCCACACCTGGGAGCGGTAGCTCTCGAAGCCCGAGTCCCCGCTCTGCCAGAACGGCGAGTTCGCGCTGAGGGCCAGCAGCACCGGAAGCCATGGCCGGATCCGGTCGAGCACCCCGACGCCCTCGTCGCGGGAGGAGATCGCGACGTGCACGTGGCAGCCGCAGGTGAGCTGCTCGTGCGCCGTGAGCCCGAACTCCTCGACCAT
>JALYQB010000210.1 GCA_030856045.1 Actinomycetota bacterium | reverse complement strand
GCGGACACAACCCCATGATCGACGATCAAGCACCCGAGACCGAGCCCGACACGCCGTCACCGATCACCGATCATCGACAGCCCACCAAGATCAACCCTCTGCGACGGCCCAGCTCAACCGGACCCGTGAATGGACACGCAACGACCACCACATTGTCTTTGGGCCGACGAACGTCCGCATTCATATGGTCCATGTCGAGCAACAAGTAGGCGAAATCTCCGATGCACTGCGGCTGGCTGACGAAGTAGACATTACGAAGATTCCGTCCCTGGAGCGTAAGACAACCCATCTGTACGAGCTCGCTCGCTGCTATGACTACCGCAATAACGATACGGCCGTCTTCGTACATCTGAAGATGGCCGAACGGCTGTGCCCGCAGGACTTCCGGTATAAGCACAATGTGCGCAGCATGGTGAGCACGCTCGGCTTGTCAAGCGCGCCAAGCCTTCCTACGCCTCGGAGGTACGGGAGTTCGCGACACGGATCGGTCTGCTGGACCCGTAGTTCAAGATCAACGAACTGAGAGTTCCGACAGGACCCAGGTTCGTTCCTCCGTGTCGCTTGAGCGTTAACGTCTCGCCCGGGTAAACATTCACCCCCGATTTGATGGCATGGTGTGATCGCCGGTCGGCGGGTGGCCTCCGGTGGTGGGCAGCTCGGTGGTGTTAGTTAGGTGGGGGCGGGTAGGTCGGGTATCCAGGGTCGGCCGGTCAGCGCGTCGCGTAGGACGCTCAGCTGGTTGAGGCCGTGTTTGGCTGCGGTGGAGATGTAGCCGCGGATGGTGTAGCGGTCGCGGGTGCGTGCTTCGCTGGTCAGCCGCCCGGAGATGTTCTGTTGGACCTTGCTGGGTCGTAGGTCGCGTTCGGCCTGATTCGAGGTGGGCGGTACCTGCAGGTCGTGGGCGAAGCGCAGGACGTCGGCTTCGCGGTCGTGCAGGACTTCCAGCAGCAGCCGGGCCTTGCGTTGGCCGGGGCGGGTGGGCGGGGTGGTGGTGTCGGACAGCCCGACCAGCACACCGTGGCGGAACCGGGTGATCAGCTCGTCGCGGACACTGGTGGGGATCGTGTCGTGGCCGGCCTCGCGGGCGAGGTTGGCCTGGTGGATCAGCCCACGCAGCGCGTCGGCGATCTGGACCGGCCATACGGCGTCGGGGTAGACCTGGGCGGCGTCGTCGAGGTCGCGCAGCAGATGTTGGCAGCACAGCTGGTGGACCAGCGCCCCGAGCTTCGCGGAGTCGTAGTTCTGGTAGCGGTCGTGCACGATCACCGAGGAGCCCAGCTCGGTCACCACGAACGCTGTGAAGGTCTCGAGTGATCGGTCGCCGAGCAGGTAGTGGGTGTAGAGCTCGGTGGCGGCGACCAGCAGGTAGCGCTCGGCCTTCTTCTTGCCCGCCTTCGGCTTCTTCGGGCCGACCTTGAGCGGGGTCTCATCGCAGGCCACCGCATACGCCAGGGTGATCAGGGTGCGGATCCGCTGGTGTACCTCGGTGAGCAGCCCGGCGGTGCGGGCGAGCATGCCGTGCACGAAGCCCACGCTGGGCGCGGCACCGGTCAGCGACTCCAGCAGCGCCACCACGCGGTGCGCGGGAACGAAGTGCACGACCATCAGGTAGACCGCGAAGGCTTGCAGGTGAGGGCCGTATCCGACCGGGCCGGACCGGGCGCCTTCGGGTCGGGAGGCGGTGTGCATCCTGCCGCACCCGCAGCGCACCTGGTGCTGGTCGTACTGGGTGACCCGCACGCTGATCTGCGGGATCTCGTGCTGCTGGTAGCGGTCGACCACCCCCAGGTCCCGGGCCGCGGCGAGGTCGTCCCCGCAGTCACAGCGGCCGTGGGGGAACCGGTCCTGGTGCTCATCGGGGCTCTCGGTCCACCCCAGGTGCGACCCCGGCGCCCCGGGCTGCTTACCCCGCGGCCTCGCCGGGCCCATCCGGCCGCGTTTCTTCTCCGCCGGCGGGGTCTTGCCCGGGTCATCGTCGCGCGACGGCGGGCTCGAGGAGTTCGCCGAGTTACGCGAGAGCAGATGCTCCAGCCTGGCCAGCTTGCCGGCCAGCGACTCGTTGGCCTCCATCAGCTCCGAGACCTGCCCGGCCATCGCTTGATCTGCCGATCCTGCGCGCTGATCTGCCCGGCCTGGCGGCGCACGAGCACGATCAGCTCCTCGCGCGACATCTCCTCCGGCACCGGCACCTGAAGATCCAAGCGCACTCCCGCCGACCACCACACCCGACACGCCGAGCGCACAGACCACAGCCGTCACACCAGCCACAGCTGAATGCTTACCTCGCCCGCCCCTAACGGATGGGGTGATGGCCGTACCGGTGGTGTTTACCCTCGTCACCGGTACGGCCATTCCAGTAGGTAGGGAAGGCCAGAGGCAGTGCGTCGAACGATGAGGGGGCGGATTCAAGTGATCATGCCGACACAGCGCTCGCCAACATATCGTCGAAGACCTCGATCGGCTTACGCCAGTTCAACGTTTTACGGGGCCTGCCGTGCAACTCTGCAGGCGACTCTATCAAGTTCCTCCTGCGAGTGCAAGGACAGGTCGGTTCCCTTGGGGAAGTACTGCCGGAGAAGCCCGTTGGTGTTCTCGTTGCTGCCACGTTGCCACGGGGAGTGGGGGTCGCAGAAGTAGACGGGCATCCCGGTGCGAACGGTGAAGTCGGCGTGCCTGGCCATCTCCTTGCCCTGATCCCAGGTGACACTGTTGCGGAGGAACTCGGGAAGGGTCTCCATCTTCCGGCCCAGGAGCTCGGCCACCCGCTCGGCATTGCGGTCGTAAGGGATCCGCACCAGCATCACGGTTCTGGTGGTGCGCTCGACCAGGGTGGCGATCTGTGACTTGTTGCCCTTGCCGATGATCAGGTCACCCTCCCAGAAGCCGGGCACCGCACGGTCGGCGGCCTCGGCCGGGCGCTCGCTGATGTTCACCATGTCCCTTGATCTTTCCCCTGGTGGAGGTCACCCGGGACCGGGCCACCCGCCGTGCCCGACCCCGCCGCAGGGCGATCTTGAGCTCGGTCCGCAGAGCGCCCCGCGCCTGCAGGTACAGACACTCATAAATGGTTTCGTGGGAGGCGCGCATCTCCGGGTCATCGGGATGATCTTCTTTCAGCCTCTTGCTGATCTGCTCGGGTGACCAGTTCTGGTGCAGACCCTCGTTCACCGCGTCGTGCAACCGAGCCGACGTCTCGAGTTTCCGGTCCTTCGGGCGGGCACGGTTGTCCTCGGCGCGTCGCTGGGCGTCGACAGCCCGGTAACCCGTTGCGCCACCGTTGCGGTCGATCTCGTCGTAGATCGTCGAATGATGCCGACCGAGAAGCCTGCCGATATATCGCGCCTTGCGTCCTCGGCTCAGCTCCCGAGAGATGATCTCCCGCTCCTCGAATCGCAGTAGTTCCCGCCGACCCATCTCCACCCCTACCCATCGCTCGAAATTACTGGTACGATACCACGGTGTCGGCTCGACCATTTGAGGCCGCCCCTGTGATTATGCCGACCACGCTGTCCGGGGACACCGCCGCCAGCTGCGGCTCCGGGCAGCACACCGGCATAACCAGCACATCCGCATAAGACGCGCTGCACACCCAGCGGGCCACCGCCGAGCACCTCGTGTCCGTGAAGGGCGCCGACTACCTCATGACGATCAAGGCTAACCAGCCCCGTCTGCTCGCCGCCGCCCAGCAGGCACTGTCCGGTCCAACGACCGATTTCGT
Source organism: Actinomycetota bacterium (assembly GCA_030856045.1). Taxonomy (GTDB): domain Bacteria; phylum Actinomycetota; class Actinomycetes; order Mycobacteriales; family Pseudonocardiaceae; genus JALYQB01. The sequence goes on along the minus strand of JALYQB010000210.1, from coordinate 13,775 downwards.
CGAGCACACCGCGCACGACCGAGGCCACAGCCGCACCGAACAACGCATCCTGCGCACCGTCGCGGTGACCCCCGAGATGGGCATCGACTTCCCCCACGCCGCCCAGCTGTTCCGAGTCATCCGCCACGTCGGCGGCCTGGACGGACAGCGCCGCACCAAGGAGGTCGCGTACTGCCTCACCAGCCTCACCCCGGCAAGGGCCACCGAAGACCTCGCCGTGCTCCTGCGTGGACACTGGGGCGCCATCGAGAACAAGACCCACTGGGTCCGCGATGTCACGTTCCGTGAAGACGCATCCACCCTGCGCACCGGCACCGCCCCCCAGGCCATGGCGATCATCCGCATTCCCTCATCGCTGCGCTCCGGCTCACCGGATGGACCAACCTCAAACAAGCCCGCCGCCACTTCGCACACGGCATCGACCGATGCGTCGACCTCATCACCAAACCGCTCAAAACGGTCAAACATCAAACATGACGGAGCCCTGTAGTCACAACGGGTACACGATCCGCTGGCGGCGCGGCGACCCGGTGGCCTATGTACTGGCCGGACAGCAGCTGTTCTCCCACCAGACGATGGATGTGCTGGACATCATCACGGTGTCGCATTCTGGCTGGACTGACTTCGCCGAGGTCCGACTCACCGGCCAACGGTGGCAACGTCAGCGGTGAACAGCATCTACGAGACGCAGCACCGGCTGTGGTGTGAGCAGCTTGAGTATGTTCTGTACAGCCAAGGTCCGGTAGACGAGCTGACCTTGCGGGTCGCCGCTGGAGCCTACATAGCGCTGTGCTGGCACCGGGTCGACAGGCACGGCCGATGCCGCCACTGTTGCCGGTCAAGATCAGGTGGGTGGTTCCGACAGCGGCACACCTGCACCGTCTACCTGACGTTCAGCGTTGCCATGAACCAACCGATCAAGATGGTCCGGGGCTGGCTGGAAGATCATTAAGGTCAGCGGCCCGTCGTCATCCCTGCGAGGTCGTCCATAGTCGTCCACAGTAGCTGTGACCTTGGTCGTCGCCCACGGAGGTGCCTGCGTGCGGATCGCACTGCTGTCCTATCGGAGCAAGCCGCACTGTGGCGGGCAAGGCGTCTACGTGCGTCATCTCAGCCGGGGGCTCGCGGAGCTCGGGCACCGCGTGGAGGTCTTCTCCGGACCCCCGTACCCGGAGCTGGCCCCCTCAGTGGCCCTCACCCGGGTGCCGAGCCTCGACCTCTACCGGGAGCCCGATCCGTTCCGCACGCCGCACTGGCGCGAGCTGCGCGACGGGATCGACGCGCTGGAGGTGGGCATCATGTGGACGGCAGGCTTCCCCGAGCCGCTCACCTTCAGCCTGCGGGCCGCGCGGCTGTTGCGGGCCCGCGCCGACGACTTCGACGTCGTGCACGACAACCAGTCCCTCGGCTACGGGCTGCTGGCGCTCCGCTCGGCCGGGTTGCCGGTGCTGAGCACGGTGCACCACCCCATCACCTCGGACCGGTGGCTCGACCTGGCCGCCGCCCGCGGCACCCGCCGAATCACCCTGCGGCGGTGGTACGGGTTCCTGCGGATGCAGGCCAGGGTGGCCCGACGGATGCCCGCGCTGATCACGGTGTCGCAGTCGTCGGCGCACGACATCGCGGCCGAGTTCCGCGTGCGCCCGCAGCGGCTGCGCGTGGTCCCGCTCGGGGTCGACACCGCGACGTTCCGCCCGCCGGAGCGGCCACGGACGCCCGGCCGGATCGTCGCGATGGCCAGCGCCGACACCCCCCTCAAGGGTGTGCGCACCCTCCTCGAAGCCGTGGCCAAGCTGCGCACCGAGCGGGACGTCGAGCTGGTGCTCGTCGCCGGCCTCACCCCGGGCGGGATCACCGAACGGCTCATCGACACGCTGTCGCTGCACGACGTGGTGCGCACCGTCAGCGGCGTCGACGACGCGGCGCTCGCGGCGCTCGTCGCCTCGGCCGAGGTCGCGTGCGTGCCGTCGCTGTACGAGGGTTTCTCGCTGCCCACCGTCGAGGCGATGGCCTGCGCGACGCCGCTCGTGGTCAGCCGGACGGGCGCGATTCCGGAGGTGGTGGGCCAGGACGGCGACTGCGCGGACCTCGTCGCGCCCGGTGACACCGAGGCGCTGGTGCTCGCGCTGGCCGCCCTGCTCGATGATCCGGCGCGCCGGCGGCGGATGGGCGATGCTGGTCGCGCACGGGCATTGCGGCGCTACGGCTGGGAGTCGGTGGCGCGGTCCACCGTCCGTTGCTACGAGGAGATTCTTGACGGGCGGGGGAGCGGCGAGTGCTGACGGTGGACTTCGAACGGCTCGGGGTCCACCCCGGCGACCGGGTGCTCGACATGGGCTGCGGAGCAGGACGGCACGCCTTCGAGCTGTACCGCCGCGGCGCCGACGTCGTCGCATTCGACCAGGACGCCGCCGAGCTCGACGGGGTGGCGGCCCTGTTCGCCGCGATGGCCGAGGCCGGCGAGGCCGCCGCAGGCGGCGCTGCCACCACGGTCGTCGGAGATGTCCTCGCGCTGCCGTTCCCGGACGGCTCGTTCGACTCCGTCGTGGCCGCCGAGATCCTCGAGCACCTGCCCGCAGATGAGCGGGCCATCGCCGAGCTGGCGCGCGTGGTCCGGCCGGGCGGCTCGATCGCGGTGACCGTGCCCCGGTGGTTCCCCGAACGCGTGTGCTGGGCGTTGTCCGACGCGTACCACCAGGTCGAGGGCGGTCACGTGCGGATCTACCGCCGCTCCGAGCTGGTCGGCAGGCTGCGCGGTGCCGGGCTCGTACCGTTCCACCGTCACCACGCGCACGCGCTGCATGTGCCGTACTGGTGGCTCAAGTGCGCCGTGGGCATGGACCGGGAGGACCACCCGCTGCCCCGGCTGTACCACCGGCTCCTGGTGTGGGACATCGTGCGACGTCCCTGGATGACGCGGATCGCCGAACGCGCGCTCAACCCGGTGGTCGGCAAGAGCCTGGTGCTGTACCTGCGCAGGCCGGAGCCCGCCCGTGCCGCGGTCTGAGGTCCCGTCGGTGCCCGGCGTGCTGTCCGGCCGGGACGTCGCCCGCACTGTTCTCGCGGTCGCGGCCGTCCAGGAACCGTCGGGAGCGATCCCGTGGTTCCCCGGCGGGCACGTCGACCCGTGGGACCACGTCGAGTGCGCGATGGCGCTGTCTGCCGGGGGGTACCGGGCCGCGGCCGAGCAGGCATACGCCTGGCTGGCGCGCACGCAGCGGCAGAACGGGTCGTGGCCGCTGCGGGCGCGGGCGGGTGCCGTCGAGGACGCGGGCGCGGACACGAACTTCTGCGCCTACCTCGCGGTGGGAGTGTGGCACCACGTGCTCGTCACGGGCGACGACGCGTTCGCCACCCGGATGTGGCCGCCGGTCCGCCGTGCGATCGAGTTCGTGCTCGGCCAGCAGACGGCACGGGGTGAGGTGCCGTGGGCGTGCGGGGCCGACGGGCAGCGCGCTGCTGAGGCGCTGCTCGCCGGCTGCGCGAGCATCTACCACAGCGTGCGCTGCGCACTGGCGCTGGCCGAGCGGGTCGGACGGCCCCAGCCCGGGTGGGAGGTCGACCTCGGCCGGCTGCGTCACGCGCTGCTCCACCACCCCGAGGCGTTCGCCCCGAAGCGGCGATACTCGATGGACTGGTACTACCCGGTGCTCGGCGGTGCCCTGCGGGGCGACGCGGCGCGCCGTCGCCTCGCGGCACGCTGGAGCGACTTCGTGGTGCCGGAGCTGGGCGTGCGCTGCGTCGACGATTCCCCGTGGGTGACCGGCGCCGAGACCTGCGAACTCGTGCTCGCGCTCGAAGCGGTCGGCGAGGCGGACACGGCGACGGAGCTCTTCGCCGCCGTCCAGCACCTGCGCGATCCGGACGGCTCCTACTGGACCGGCCTCGTCTACACCGACGGGAAGCGCTGGCCGGTAGAACGCAGCAGCTGGACCGCGGCAGCCGCGGTACTGGCCGCGGACGCCCTGTCCCGGACCACACCGGGCAGCGGGATCTTCCGCGGCGACGACCTGCCGCGGGGTCTCGACATCGGACCCGACGCGTGCGGTTGCGGCCGCCGGGTGAGCGCCGGCGCTGACCACCCCTGACGCCCGCACCGGGAACCGGCAGGTGCCACATGGAGCCATGTGGCAGTTCTGGCAGCCCGGCGAGTGCGACATGGAGCCATGTGGCGGTCTTGGGGTCACGGGATCGGGTCGCCGGCGTCGCCCTGGATGCGTTCGAGCACCCGGAGCGAGCCGGTGACGGAGATCTCGCGGAACGCGCCGCCGTCCAGCGCCCGGCGGTAGATCCGGTACGGCGCCTGTCCACCGTCCTCCGGGTCGGGGAACACGTCGTGAATCGCCAGCGCGCCCCCGGCCGCGACCCACGGCGCCCAGCCCTCGTAGTCCGCGACGGCCGCAGCGGCGGTGTGGCCGCCGTCGACGAACAGCAACCCGAGGGGTGTGCGCCAGAACGCGGCGACCGTGACCGAGCGCCCGACGACCGCCACCACGTACTCGTCCAGCCCAGCGGCGGCGACGGTGCGGCGGAACGCCAGCACGGTGTCCAGCCTGCCGGTCACCGGATCGACGAGGCCGGGATCGTGGTACTCCCAGCCCGGCTGGTGCTCCTCGGATCCGTGGTGGTGGTCGACGGTGACGACCAGGCCGCCGACGGCCCGCGCCGCAGCGCCGAGGTAGAGGGTCGACTTTCCGCAGTACGTCCCGACCTCGAGGCCGAGGCCGTGCGGGAGGTGGTCGACGGCGGCGCGGTGCAGCGCCAGCCCCTCGTCCACCGGCATGAAACCGACCGCGGTCGCAGCCGCGGCCAGCAGGTCGGGCGGCATCGCCTGGGGCACGCCGTCACCGTAGCTCGATCGACTCAGCCGCTCTTGCGGCGGAATGTCCGCTTGCCCCCGGCCCTCCCGTGCGCATCGCGGACCTTCGAGGTCTTCCCACCGTTGCCCTGGACCGCTCGCGCCGCCTGGTCCCGTTTGCGCTCCAGCGCGGCGCGGAAACGGCTCCGGACGTCCTCCGCGTCGTCGTGCTCAGGCTCATCAGTCATGCGGACCTCCAGAAGTGCGCGCGGGTACCCAGCGTCCCACGGCGGGCGCCGTCCGGGCGACTGTGTTCCGGTGCACGGACGTGAACAGTCGCCACGCCGCCTGCCAATGGGTGGGCGGTGCGGAATGATGGCGGCGTGCACCCTCGGACGCGAGCCGGCTCGCCGCCGTCCGCGACGTGCGGTTCGAGCCACCGGTCGGCTAGCTACTACAGTGCGTCGTCGCTGCACCGGGCGGGTCGGAGGTCGAGCGTGAGGGAGCGGGGCGTGGTGGCGGCCGGCCACCCGCTGACGGCAGCCGCGGGTGCGGAGGCGCTCCGGGCCGGCGGCAACGCCGTGGACGCAACGGCGGCGGCGATACTCACGGCGTTTGTCGCGGAACCGCTGCTCGCGGGGCTGGGCTGTGGCGGCTACCTCATGGTCGCGCCCCCCGAGGCCCCGCCCGTGCTGCTCGACTTCTTCGTCGACGCCCCCGGTCACGGCGCGGACGGTGCCGAGCGCGCCCCGTTGCGCCCCGTCGTCGTGTCGTTCGGCGACGCGACGCAGACCTTCCACGTCGGCGCCGCATCGTGCGGCACCTACGGCGCGCCCGCCGGAGTGGCCGCCGCGGTGGATCGGTTCGGCACGATGCCCCTCGCCGAGCTGACCGCACCGGCGGCACGGCTCGCCCGGCGCGGCGTCGTCGTGAACGACATGCAAGCCTACCTGTACTCGCTGCTCGCCGGCATCGTCGGTTCCACCCCGGAGGCGGCGGCGCGTTACCTGATCGACGGCCGCGTGCCGCTGGCGGGGGACGTCGTGCACGATCCCGAACTCGCCGACGCCCTCGACCGCCTCGGCGCCGAGGGTGCCGCGCCGTTCTACACCGGCGACATCGGGCGCGCTGTCTCCGACTGGGTCGTGCGCGCGGGCGGCACGCTCACCCGCGACGACCTCGCCGGGTACCGGGTCGCACCCCGGGAGCCGGTGAGCGTGGCATACCGCGGCCGCGAGGTGTACACCAACCCGCCGCCCAGCGCAGGCGGGCTGCTGCTCGCGCTCTCGCTCGGACTGCTCGACCGGACACCGGGGCCGCCGGACGAGCGTGCGCTGGTCGCAGCGATGAGGGCGGCACAGGAGGCCAGGACCCCGGAGTTCCTCGCCGGCCTCGCCGCAGCACCGAGCCCCGCCGCGCTGGGATTCGGCGCGCTGGGGTTCGGCGCGCAGGGGTTCGCGAGCCGGCTGGGCTCGACGACGCACGTCTCCGTGCTCGACGCCGAGGGCTGGGCGTGCGCGCTCACCTGCACGAACGGTGAGGGATCGGGCGTGCGGGTGCCGGGTACCGGGATGCACGTCAACAACATGATGGGCGAGGAGGACCTGTCCCCGCTGGGGTTCTTCACCCACCGGCCGGGGGACCGGCTGCCGTCGATGATGGCGCCGACCGTCGTGCGCAGCGACGGCGTCGCCGAGCTGGTCGTGGGTTCGGCCGGGTCGAACCGTATCCGCAGCGCGCTGCTCCAGGTGATCGCGAACGTGATCGACCGGTCGCTCCCCGCGCAGCAGGCGGTGGACGCGCCGCGGCTCCACTTCGAGGACGGCACGGTGTACACCGAGCCGGGAATCGACGTCGCCGCGCTGGGCCTGCCGACCGTCGCGTTCCGGGCGCCGAACCTGTTCTTCGGCGGCTGCCAAGCGGCCGAGCGCCGCCCCACCGGCGCGCTGTCGGGCGGAGGGGATCCCCGGCGCGGTGGCGCGGTCGTCGTCGCCTGACCGGACAGCTTCGCGTCTCCGGTCCATGCCGACTGGTTCGCATCGTCGGGGTCGACGGACGCACTGTGCAGCGCGCACCGTGGGTCGCGCAGCACGTCCCGCGCCTTGCGCGAGCCGGGCATCATCCCGAGCCACAGGGCGCCCTCACCGAACACCGCCTCGATCCCGCTGATGCGCGGCGACCCGTCCGCCCGCAGCGTGGCGAGCGTCTTGTGAAGGTGTGCGTCGAACACCGCCTGCACCTGCGCGGCGAACTCCGGCGCCGACACCGTCACCTCGTCCCAATTCATTACGGCAACCCTCCCGTCCCACTGACCATCGCATCCTGCATCGATCATTTTCCTGCGCGTGTGAGGGGTGAAGCCGGTCGGCAGTGGGTAACCGCCGCCGAGAGCGGACGGTGACGGAGGCGGGACGCGTGGCGAGGAGGGCCTTAGGCGAGCAGCCCTACGGGATGGGGAAGCGCGCGTCGGGCAGTCCGGTCGCACCGCTCGATCTCGTCGATGTTCCCGGCGACCCGGAGCGCCTCGCCCTGATCCGCCACTCGCTCGCGCAGTGGGCCGCTGCGGCGGCGCTGCCGCCCGACGACGTCGATGACCTCGTCATCGCTGTGTACGAGGCGATGGCGAACGTCCTGGACCACGCTTACGACCGGCCGCAGCGCTGCTACTTCGATCTGCACGCCGTGCGGACCGATGACCGCGTCGAGGTCGTCGTCGCCGATTCCGGGCACTGGCGCACCCCACCGGCCGATCCGGGCCACCGCGGCCGCGGCCTCGCACTGATCCGGCGGCTGGCCGACCACGTCGACCTACGCCACGACGAGTGCGGTACGACCGTCGCGATGTCCTGGTACCTCCCGGACAGTCCCGTTCGCGCGCGAGACTGACCCGAACGACGCCTTGGTGTGCCGACGCCGGGCGGTTACGCTCACCGCCGGTGATGGCAGTCGCGACGCGTCTTCACCGACCGGGGGTCGATCCTGCGCTTCGCGTCGCTGTTTCCGTCCAGTCAGATTCACACCGTGACCGAAAACGGAGGGCACATGTCCCCGCATCGTGTTCTGCGCCGTCTGCTCACCGGCGCACTGGCCGGGGGTGTGCTCGCCGCCGCGACGCTCACCGGTGCTCCTGCCGCCGCGGGCGCCTCGGTGGCACCGCTGTCCGCATCGCTGGTCCGGCAGCTGACATCGGTGACAGGCGCGGTGCTGCCGGTGCTGGTACACGGGGCGACCCTGACGGACGCGCAGCACGCCGTCGCCGCAACCGGGATGGGCACGGTCACGACGTTCCGCAAGGTCGGCGTCGTCGTCGCGACAGGCACCCCGTCGCAGATCGCTGAGGCCAGGACCGAGCCCGGGGTCACGTACCTCGAGGGCAACCAGCGCATCGCGTTCTCCACGACGACGTCGCACCAGGCGACCCGCGGTGCCGAGGCGACGCAGACGCTGCTCGGTGCGGACGGGCGGTCGCTGGACGGCTCCGGCGTGACGGTCGCGGTGATCGACTCGGGCATCGACCCGAACCACCCCGCGTTCGCCGGGGGCAAGGTCGTGCGCAACCTCAAGAGCCTGTGCCTGGACGAGGCCGGCACCGACACGGCGTGCGTGGTGGACGTCCCGGCCTTCGTGGACACCGACACGCTCGCGGTCGGCGGCCACGGCACGCACGTGAACGGCATCGCCGCCGGGAACCCCGTGACCCTCGCGGACGGCAGCCAGGTCTCCGGTGCCGCACCCGGCGCCAAGATCGTCTCGATCTCGACCGGTGCGGTGCTGTTCATCATCGGTGCGCAGGCCGGGCTGAACTGGGTGCTGGACAACCACGCGAACCCGTGTGCGGGCTGCCCCCCGATCAAGGTGGTCAACAACTCCTACGGCCCCGCCGCCGACGCGCCGTACGAGCCCGAGTCCGTCACCGTGAAGATCCAGGAGCAGCTCGCCCGCGAGGGCGTCGTCACGGTGTGGGCGGCGGGCAACAGCGGCGGCGACGGCTCCGCGACGACGACCAACCCGCCGGGGCACGACCAGATGCCCGGCATCATCTCCGTCGCCTCCTACAACGACCTGGACAACGGCACCCGTGACGGCCAGCTCTCGGAGTTCTCGTCACGCGGCAGTGCGACCGACCCCAACACCTGGCCGGACCTGTCCGCACCCGGGGAGAACATCGCCTCCGCGTGCCGGCCGTACCTGCTGATCTGCTCCACCGGGCTGAAGCCCCAGAGCGGCCCCGGCTTCCTTGACGTGGGCAGCTACAACACAATCAGCGGCACGTCGATGGCGGCGCCGCACATCACCGGCATCGTCGCGCAGCTCTTCCAGGCCGCACCGAACGCCACCCCGGCGCAGATCGAGGAGGCGCTGAAGGCCACGGCGCACCGGTTCCCCGGAGGCGAGCCGTACCAGGACGTGCGAGGCCACCTCACGTCGTTCGACAAGGGCGCCGGCCTCGTCGACGTGGTCGAGGCAGCCCGTGCGTTGGGCGCCACGGTCCGCTGACCGCTGCGGGTGGCGCACCAGGCGTCCCGCGAGGCACAATGGTCACGCGGTGCACCACCCTGTGCGAGACGAGGACGTAGGGGAAGACGCTCCTCGTCGATCAGCGGAGGTTGGGATGAGCACCGGTGGGACGATCTACGTCCACTCGTCGCCGGCAGCGATCTGCCCGCACGTCGAGTGGGCGATCGGTGGCGCGCTGGAGACCAGGGCGGACCTGCAGTGGTCCGCGCAGCCGGCGGCGCCTGGCCAGCTGCGTGCGGAGTGTGAGTGGACCGGCGAGCCCGGTACCGGCTCGGCGGTCGTGGCAGCGCTGAAGGCGTGGCCGATGCTGCGTTTCGAGGTGACCGAGGACCCGAGCCGCGGCGTGGACGGGGAGCGGTACTGCGCGGTGCCCGGGCTCGGCCTGTGGCGGGCGCGGACGAGCGCGAACGGTGACATCGTCGTGGGTGAGAACCAGCTGCGTGCCCTCGCCACCACGGTGCGCGGGCCGGAGGGGTTCGCCCACCAGCTCGACCAGCTCCTCGGCGCTGCGTGGGACGACGCGCTCGAGCCGTTCCGCCGCGCCGGTGACGGTGCCCCGGTGACCTGGCTGCACCGCGTCGGCTGACGCGGCGCAGCCACCGACTGCGTGTGACAGCCTGGTGACGTGTGGGTCTTCGGTGGCCGAGTACCGGCGCCGCGCGGATGGGTCGTCGTCACCGCGGCGGCAGTGGTACTCGTGGCCGCGACGGTCGCCGGGGCGGTGTTGCGCGACCCGGTGGTCGAGGCGTCGTCCAGCGCGGTGAATCGGCCGACGACCACGCCGACCCTCGTTCCGGGCGAGCAGCCCGGACCGCGGACGGTGACGTTCGCCGCGGGGGCCGTCGACCACCCGCAGCGCGAGAAGGTGCGGGCGCTGCTGCAGGAGTACTTCGACGCGATCAACCTCGGTGACTACCGGCGGTGGACGACGACCGTGGTCGCCGAGCGGGTTGCCACCAGTCCCGAGCAAGCCTGGCGCGACGAGTACCGCACCACGACCGACCGCAGCATCCGGATGCTGCGCCTCGAACCACGTCCCGGCGGCGGCCTCCTGGCGCTGCTGACGCTCACCAGCATGCAGGACCCTGCCGACGCGCCCCCGGACGCGCCGCTCGGGTGCCTGCGGTGGCGGGTGACGTACTCGGTGGTGTCCGAGTCCGGCGAGTTGCGCCTCGGCCGCACCGAACCCGGCACGAGCCTGCACGAGCCCTGCTGACGCGGCGAGCCGGGTGTCAGGCCCTGGCGAACGCGAGCGCGACGTTGTGCCCGCCGAAGCCGAACGAGTCGCTCACCGCTGCCGTCAGCTCCACGTCGCGGGCCTTTCCCGTCACCACGTCGAGCTTCACGTCATCGTCGGGGTCGGTGAGGTTACGCGTCGGTGGCACGACTCCGTCGCGCACCGCCAGCAGCGTCGCCATGCCCTCGACCGCACCCGCCGCCCCGAGCAGATGCCCCAGCACGGATTTCGGCGCGGTGACCACCGGATGATCGCCGATCGACGACCGGATGGCCGCGGCCTCGGCGACGTCCCCGACCGCGGTGGCGGTGGCATGCGCGTTGACGTGGCCGACGTCGGACGGGTCGATCCCCGAGGTGCGCAGCGCACCCGTGATAGCCCGCGCCGCACCGGCGCCCTCGGGGTCGGGCGCGGTGATGTGGTACGCGTCCGAGCTGGTGCCGATGCCGGCGAGGCGCCCGTGCACCGTGGCACTGCGTGCGGCCGCGAACTCGGCCCGCTCGAGCACCATGACGCCGGCGCCCTCACCGAGCACGAAACCGTCGCGGGCCTTGTCGAACGGCCGCGACGCCCCAGCCGGGTCGTCGTTGCGCCTGCTCATCGCCCGCATCTGCGCGAAGCCCGCCACCGGGATCGCGGTGATGCAGGCCTCGGCGCCCCCGGCGATGACGACGTCCACCTCGTCCGCGCGCAGCATCCGCCACGCCCACGCCAGTGCCTCGGCGCCCGACGCGCACGCCGAGACGGGTGCGTGCACGCCGCCGCGCGCGCCGAACTCCAGGCCCACGCACGCGGCGGGGCCGTTCGGCATGAGCATGGGGATGGTCAGCGGGGAGACCTTGCGCATCCCCTCGTTCTCCAGCAGGTCGTCCTGCTGGAGCAGGGTGAGCGCGCCGCCGATGCCGGTGCCGATCACCACGGCGAGCCGTTCGGGTTCGACCTCGGGGGCACCGGCCGCCTCCCACGCCTCGCGGGCGGCGATGAGAGCGACCTGCTCGCACCGGTCCCATCGGCGCGCCTCGACCCGCTTGAGCACGTCACCGGGCTCGACCGCGAGCCGCGCGGCGATGCGCACCGGCAGCTCGTACCGGTCCACCCAGTCCTCGGTGATCTCGGTGACGCCGCTGCGTCCGGCCAGCAGACCGTCCCAGGTCGACGCGACGTCGCCGCCGAGCGGTGTCGTCGCGCCGAGGCCCGTGACGACCACGCCGGCGGTCATGACGGCGCCTCCGCGGGAAGGAGTACGTCGGTGCGCGTCACGTGGTCTTCGCGACGTAGTCCACCGCGTCGCCCACGGTCCGCAGGTTCGCGAGCTCGTCGTCCGGAACCTTCACATCGAAGCGGTCCTCGACCTGCACCGCGATCTCGACCATGGACAACGAGTCGATGTCCAGGTCGTCCACGAAGGACTTCTCCGGGGTGATCTCGCTGGTCTCGACGCCTGCCACCTCGTTGACGATCTCGGCGAGGGCGCCCAGGATCTCCTCATTCGTCACAGATGTACTTCCTTCCGCTCACTCTCGCGCAGCGGGCGCCGTGCCCGCCGGTACCACTCTGGACTAGGGACTGAGATGATGCCGCCTCCGCGGGAGGAAGTGCGTCGGCGGTCACGGCAGCACCACGACCTGCGCCGCGTAGGACAGTCCGGCGCCGAATCCCACCAACAGGGCGATGTCCCCTGAGCGTGCGCGACCCTCGGCGCGCAGGTGGTCCAGCGCGAGCGGGATGGACGCGGAGGACGTGTTGCCCGAGTGGATGATGTCGTCCGCGACCACGAGGTCGTCCCGCCCGCCCACCTTGCGGATACGCTTCGCGAGCGCCTCGATGATCCGCAGGTTGGCCTGGTGCGGCACGAGGATGTCGATGTCGGCGGGGGCCAGCCCCGCGGCGTCGATCGCCCGCAGCGCGATCGGCGCGACCTTCGTCGTCGCCCAGCGGAAGACCGCCTGGCCCTCCTGTGCGATGAACGAGTTGCGGTCCTCGATGATGATCGCGTCCTTCATGTCGCCCGCACTGCCCGAAACCACCGGGCCGATGCCGGCCTCTTCGCCGTCGGCCGCCACGCCGACCACGGCGGCACCCGCCCCATCGGCGAAGATGATGTAGGTGGAGCGGTCCGCCGGGGTGATCCAGTCGGTGAGCTTCTCGGCGCCGATGACGAGCACGTGGCGCGCCGACCCTGCGCGCACCATGTCCGCGGCCAGCCCCACCCCGTAGCAGAACCCGGCGCACGCCGCATTGACGTCGAACGCGGCGACGGTGGTCGCACCGATGCGCTCCGCAGCCTCGGCGGCTGCGTTGGGGATCGGCGACGGCATGCTGCACGTGGCGACGATCACTGCGTCGATGTCACCGGGGGCGAGGCCCGCGTCCGCGACGGCCTTCGCGCCGGCGTCGACGGCCATGTCGACCAGCGACTCGTCCGGCCCCGCGAACCGCCGCTCGACGATGCCGACCCGGTCGCGGATCCACTCGTCGTTGGTCTCGACGCCGCGGGCGGCGATGTCGTCGTTGGTCACGACGTGCTCGGGCTGGCTGCTGCCGAGGCCGCGGATCCTGGCGCCTGCGGCGGGCGGGAGCTGGTGCAGTCGAACGGTCATGCCGAGCTCCCGGAGTGGTCGGAGACGAGGCCGGCGAGCTGCCCCAGGTCGCCGGCCTCCTTCAACGGCACCGTCAGCGTGCCCTTCAGCTCGCGCTTGACGAGCCCGGACAACGTGCCCGCCGGCGGCAGCTCGACGGTGGCGGAGACGCCGAGTTCGCGCAACCCGGCCATGCAGGAGTCCCAGCGCACCGGCTTGGTGACCTGCGCGACGAGCCGGGACAGCACCTCGGCGCCGTCGGTGACGACCGCGCCGTCGGCATTGGCCAGCAGAGGGCGGTCGGCGTCCTTCGGTGACAGCCCGGCCGCGTGCTCGGAGAGGGTGCGCTCGGCGGAGGCCATGAAGCGGGTGTGGAACGCACCTGCGACGGGCAGCGCCATGACCCTGGCCCCCTCGGGTCGGTCCGCGGCGAGGGCGTCGAGCGCCTCGCGCGCCCCTGCCGCGACGATCTGACCGGCACCGTTGCGGTTCGCGGCCTCCAACCCGAGGCGCTCCAGCGCGGTGAGCACCTCGTCCTGGTCGCCGCCCAGGACCGCGGACATGCCGGTCGGCTCCGCCGCGCACGCGTCCGCCATCGCGCGGCCGCGGACCGCGGCGAACGCGACGGCGTCGTCGGCCGACA
>JALYQB010000622.1 GCA_030856045.1 Actinomycetota bacterium | reverse complement strand
GCCACGGCTGAGGAGATCATCGGCAAGGTCCGCACCATCACGTCCCGCATGGAAGCGCTCATGCGCGCCACCGAGATCGACGATGTAGCCCGCCAAGCAGCGTAAGGAAAACATATCTAGATACACTAGTGTGTCGTAATGGAACCACCTTTTCACTGGCTAAGTCGCTGACCAGCGGCGATGCGGTAGCTGACGAGTAAGCCTGCGTCATTACGACACACTAGCGTTTCTTCCTAGCTTATGGCAAGATATTATTTACTTCCGTTCCTATGGCCGCCGCATACGCAATTTGGCCACTCTTGTTTGGGTGATAAGACATGTTCTGCATGACGGTGTCGAGCGCATCTGGTACAACATTGTTGAACCATGGATTTGGTCGACACAGCTCGTGGCCAACAAATGCAGATGAAGGATCTACAAAATGAATGTGGCTATCATTTGTAGCATCCACAGCATTCTCAATTGTCGTGTTGAGTTCATCGTGCAAAAGTCTAGACTTTTGCACTTCGTCGCTTGCCACGTTACGTCCTGAAGTTTTTGCGTATCCATTACCCCAGATACAGGACCCAACGATATCACCATACGCCGGCAAAAGATTGGGGTATCCCACGACCACCACTTGGAGATCTTGGTTGCCCAAATTCCTCAAGCCTGAGAACACTGTTTCGAGCTTGCGCTGAAGAGTCGTGTTCGTTGCAATGTCTCTTGCGTCGTCGATTGCTTCAATGCACGCATCGTGTTCTATCTGATGTTTTTCCTGAGTAGTTCCTTCCTGATCCGTTGACATAGTGCAGGTAGTCAGCACGTTGCCGAATCCCACATCATTACCACCGATCGAGATGGTAATGAGCTGTGTATCGCTAGACATGCGCTGCCTGTGGTAGCTCAACGTTCTCCTGATTATAATCATTGATTATGTAGTCGGATACTGCTCCTGAGCACGCCACGAATGCAGTAGAACCAAGATTCAGATCATTTTGCAACAAGCGAGGATACGCCAGCGGACTTCGATGACACGTGTTTGAACTTGTGTCCGTACCGGCTTCAAATGGTGCGTTACCTTCACCGCTCGAGAAAGAATCACCCATGGCGACATACTTTGCCGGCGGCGGTTCGGCCGGAATCAGTTCGCCCTCGTATCCGCTAGGATAATTGAGGTCAAAGTTCATAAAGAAGAAATGATAGCTTGATAGGGTGGAGTTCGGCATAGAAACAAACGTGTAACCCGCCGCGCCCAAGAAGACAATCGGCGAGTCGTAGATGTTCATTCCTGTGTCGCTGCATCTATTTCCGTAGCTACCGATACACCCATTGCCCCCATTGCCCCCATTGCCACCATAGGAGCTGTGCGTAAAGTAATCAGCACGAACGAAGCCATAGCCAGAGTTGCTTGCGCATTGATATGAGCCAGAACTTGCAGACCCGACAAAACCACAATACGCATTTGGGTCACGAGTGCCAACGATCGACACCAGATTGCCATCTGGCGTTTCTCGCATGAATACGCCCCATGAACCGCCGAATGCCATGATGTCGTCAAACTCCGTTGTGAAGTTAGTCGGCCATCCAATGTTCTGTGCTACACGTTTGTCATACGACTGCTTAAACTCGGCCCACCACGTTGCACTTATATCCATTGTCTGGGTTTTTGCGGCACCATCAGTATAGACATACAATGTGGGCGATACTCGCAACAGGTCATCGTAATCACTCGTCGCACTTGCAGTACCTAAAGATACGGCAAGCGATGCAATTAAAGATATTGCGAATAATAGCGCGTACAGGCTATATTTAACCCGTCTCATAGCTTACTTCCTTCCCGAAGGGCTGTGTTGTACGTCTCAGCGCAGAACACTCGTTCTTCCGAACCGCCAGGACAAATGTCACTTGCCAAGCGCGAATAGGCGTATGATGCGTTTTCGTCATTCAGTCACCATAGTTCCTGTGAGGAGTTCGCAGCTCGAACTGTTGGGTAGGCCAGATGTGGGCTGCTATGACACTGGCACCTCCGATGGGTCCCCGGTGTCAGGTGAACAACCCTCAGCCGCGGTGGTTCGACGTCTCATTTTGTTGTTCAAGCCAGTTCTGAGTAGTGAGTAACGGTACGATGACCTGCGGTGATCACTCTGGTGAGCCCGGTCACCATGCTGGGCGGGGTAAGGGTGGTGTGTCGGTGACTGGGCCAGTGGTCTCTGCTAGGCCTGCGCAGCGGTTGTTGCAGCGACTGGGGTACCAGTACGCCGCTGTGGGGCGTACTGGGGTGGCGGTGCCGGCGGTCGTTCTGGGGCTGCTGGCTGCGCCGGAAGGTGGTCAGCTGGCGATGGCTCTGATGGGCGGGCTCGTTCTGGGCTGGAGCGTTGTCTACGTGATCCAGATGCTGCGGGGCCCGACGGATTGGCTGCTCGTCGGAGACGTCGCGGTCGTGGTGTTGATCTGCCTGACCCAGCGGTGGACGGTCCCCTCTGGCGCCCTTGTCAACAATGGAACCGGCTGGGTAGTGGTATTTGCTGCGATGACTACGGTGGTGCTGCAGTTACACACCACGCTGGTCCGCGCGGTGCTGGCAGTGGCCGCAGTCGTCGCTGCCCTACTGATCGGCACGGCGATCTCGCCGGTCGGATCGACGTTTGCATCCACGTTCGCCTCGCTGTGGGTCATCGCGGAGGCGGCGTTGGCGCGGTTGTTGTGGTGGCTGGTGTGCCGGGGTGGCGCGAAGGCGGACATGTTGATCGCGAGTGCTGAGGTGGCCCGTCGGGAGGCGGCGGTAGCTGCGGCGCGGCGTGCGGAGGACCGGGCGTACGCGGCCACCCTGCACGATACGGCGGCGACAACGCTACTCATGGTCGGTCTCGGCGAGGTCGGGCCGGAGGATCGGTGGCTGCCTGGGCAGGCCCGGCGCGATCTGCAGCAGCTCTCCACGTCGCGAGTGCGACCGAGCAGTGCGGTGGACTTGGGCACGCTAATCGACGAGGTCGCGCGGGGTAGTGGCGGGTTGTCTATCACCATCGATCTGTCCGACTCGATCCGGGTGAGTGGTGAGGTGGCCTCGGCGGTATCGGGCGCGGTACGCGAGGCATTGAACAACGTCGCCCGGCACGGTGGGGTGACACAGGCACGCATCTCGATAGCGGTGGACGACCGGCGTGTCACGCTCGACGTGCTCGACGGCGGCCGGGGGTTTAACCCCGATGTGGTGTGTGCTACTCGCCGAGGCATCACTTACTCGATCACGGCTCGGATGCAGGAGATCGGGGGGCACGGGGAGGTCCTGTCCAGCCCAGGCCATGGAACCCGGGTGCGGCTGGAGTGGGCCAGTGACTGAGACAACCGATAACGCGGCTGCGGCTGTGTTCCTGCGCAGTCTGCGGATTGCGACAACCGTGATCGCCGGAGGGGTCCTGCTGGGCCTCGATCTACCTCGGCTACTGGCCCACCTACAGCAGTTTCAGCCGCCCATCATGCAGATCGGGGGCTACCTCTTCTTTGTTGCCATTGTCGCGATCGACGTGGTGCTGGTCGTTCGCCACCGCTCGTGGGGACAATGGTGTTGGCCGGCTGCCGCTTTGGTGCTGGTGGCCGAGACTATAATGTGGCTGTCCTTGCCGTTGGGCAACCCGTGGGACAGCGGAGAGACTGCCTACGGGACCGTGGGGTGGCTCGGCCTGCTACTCTTATTCGATCGGCCGCTGCGAATATTGCTGATATTCATCAGCGTGCACGTGCTATTGTCCGCTGTACTGTTGCTCGGCAACGATGTCCTCGACAGGCACTCGATTCTGACATTCGGCCTGGTGACGGTAGGTGTCTGCGCTTTCCAGCTGGCGGTCGGTGGTGCCACGGTGGCGTTGCGCCGAGTCGCGGCCACCGCTATCACTGCGGCTCGGAAAGAAGAAGCCATCCGCACCCAGGAGTCCGTCACCGCCCGGCTGCACCTGGACCGCCAACAGCGCTACGAGGAACTCGCCGAGACCGCACGGCCACTTCTCGGTGGTCTCGCCGACGGCTCTCTTGACCCGACCGACCAGGCGACACGGCTGCGGTGCACGATCGAGGCCGCCCGGATGCGGCGGCTATTCGCCGAATCCGACGATGCCGAGGATCCGCTACTGCACGAGTTACAGGCCGGTATCGATGTTGCCGAGCGCAAGGGCATTGCCGTTATTCTGGCCACCAGCGGCCGGTGGCCAGCCCTGCCCCGGGAGCTGCGCCGGGCGCTTACCGACGCCCCGCTGTCCGCATTGGCCGCCGCTGTATCAACAGCCCGGGTCACGGTGGTCGGCACCCCCTCCGCAGTATCTGTCAGCGTGGTAGCCGACACCGCCGCACTCGACACCCCACCACAGCCAACACCCGAGAATATCCAAGTCACGACCGTGCAAAACGAAACCGAACGGTGGGTGCAGGCCCAATGGACACTCAACCAGAACTGACCGCAGTGATCCTGGACGATCACCCCGCCATCACTGCCGGCGTGGAAGCCTGGTGCCTGGGAGCTGACCCACCAATCCACCTCATCGACGCCGGCGACCGGCTCTCCCGGGTCTGGACCGACCCCGGCGGATCCGCCGACGTCGTCATCTTCGACCTCCAACTCCACAACAACCCACCCGCGTTCAAAGACCTACGCCAACTCATCGACGCCGGCCGTACCGTCATCGTCTACTCCCAGCGAGCCGACAACGAGACAGCGTTGACCTGTCTGGAGCTGGGCGCCTTCACCTACCTAACCAAGGCCGAAGGCAAAGACCACCTCGTCCCGGCGATCCATGCCGCAGCCCATAAACGTCCCTACGTCTCTCCCTCACTTAGCGGCGCAATGAGCACCGACAACCGTCCCGACCGCCCTGAGTTGAGCTTCCGCGAGACCCAAGTTATGAAGGCCTGGTTCGAATGTGCCTCTAAGAAGCTCGTCGCCACCAGACTGAACCTTTCCGTCAAGACCGTCGAGACCTACATCGAGCGGGTCAGAGTCAAATACGCTATGGTCGGCCGCGAGGCCCGGACCAAAGCCGCACTCGTCGAGCGAGCCCACCAGGACGGTATCATCGACTTATCCAACCGTTGATTGCGCAAGCCGGATCCCTCTCGTACTTGGTATGGTGATTTAGCGGGTCTGATCTGCATTGTCCCGCTCTGCCCATTTCCAGGCCAAACCACACCGTTCAACTTCCACATCGCAGAAATCCTTAAAGTAATGGTGCGCCGGGTTGGTCTGGAGCATATGATCTTGCGCGGGATCAAGGATGGAGGCGAATGGATCGCGTCCGCGGAACCACCATACTTCTGTCGGGGCGGCGGCAGCGTCGAAGCTAACTTGTTTGGTGAGATGTTTGATAGGGCGGTCGCTCACCGCATCGATCTTCGGTGATGACGGTTGTTGGCTTTCCACCGTGATTACCCACGAAAAGCTACACAAGCCAAAGTCATTAGTGATGCTTGGGTCAAATTTTAAAACGGTGTACAGCACCCCGGCGTCGTTTTCCTCAAGTAACGCTATGTTACAGCCGGTGCCAGCCTGCACCGAAGCGACACCGGGACGTAGATCGTACTCGTAGCCGTACCGAAATACGAAGAAGTGCGCCCGGGGCGACCGAGTGTGAAGTGACACTTTATGGATAATCCTACTCGGCACGCGACGTTGGTTGAAATAGTCGCTGCTCTCCACCATCTCCACGTCGTACCCAAGGCGCAATATGTTCGGATCAGTGTGTACGTCTTGAAGCGCCTGCTCGAATTTTCGGACTTCGGTCGTCTCAGGGGTACCTGCAGTGGGTGTTTGGCGCGTCTTCTGCAGCAGCGTCATGAGTTCCGCATGGTTGCCGCCGAGCCCTACATATGCGGTGATGATGGCCTCGGACGGCACTGCGTAGCCGCCTTCGATGCTAGAGATGGTGCCTGAGCCGTAGAAGTTCCCATCCGCGCGTTGAATTTCGTAGGTTGTCTTGCTGGCAGCCTGGCGGATTTGGCGCAGTTTCGTCCCCAACGTGACAGCGGCCGGGCTCTTGGGCGTGCGGGTCGAGCCTTTCTTCTCGGGCACAGCTTGCTTTCCTCGCTCCCGTTGCTTGCTTGACCACGTGGTCACCGCCTGCGTGCTTGCTTTCCAGAAACTTTCTGATTCACAAGCCAGCACCTGCCGTGTTCTGCTCGTCGCTGTAGCTCACTTGGGCGCTCCCGTAGACAGACGATCTCACGAACGTACCTCTGTTGGCGGGCTCCAGCTGCCAGGTGAACACCTCTCAACAGGTCTGAAGCCGAACAGGAGGAATTACCCATGCCCAACCTCCCCACCCGTCGCACCAGCGGCGACTCCCTCGACCGCCTGAGCGGTCGGGCGCTCCCGGCGCGGGTCGAGCGAGCCGTCCGTGACGACGTCGCCCTCGCGCAGGGCCGAGCCATCGTCCAAGCTGCCCGCACCCAGGCCGTGGAGTACGTGGCGCACTCGGCTCTGCGCGCCGTGGAAGACCTCACGGCGATGGAGACGCTGGCGCTGCAGCGCAACCCGCTCGGGGATGCGCGGTACAAGGCCATCGTGGACACAGCTACCGCCAGTCTGGCGCGGATCGTAGCCGAGACCGGGCAGGCGTGAGATGGAGGAGCCCTCGTTTTCTCTACTTCCTGTCCTGCTTCTCCTCCTTCTGCTTGTGCTCATCGCATTCCTGATTTTCCTGGGCTACCAGCTTGCCCGTGGGAGATTCTCGGCCGACCGGCAAGAGCTCAAGATCGAGCGTCAGGTGCTCGACGCCGAGTGGACGGCTCTGGACAACATTCGGCGCGTCAATGATGTCTTCTTTCAGGCACGGCAGGCCATGGGCAAGGTCGAGCGCGAGCGACACCGGCGGCCATGAGCGGGGTAGTGGCCACCGTATGAAAGACACGTCACCGTCTGCGGTGTGGTGGCCGCTACCAGTCACCTTCGCTTCGTCTTATCATCCTCGATTCGAGAGACAGGTGATCCATGCCCCGACGTACCCGTAAGCAACTTATCGGCAAGAAGGAAGACCGACTCCGCCGGGAGTGGGAACGTGAGATGGAAGTCCTGGCGGTGCTGCTACGGCGGGAGTGGCACTGGTTGTCCCGGCCCCTGATAAGGCGCGATGCTGCATGATACGCGACTACCAGATCGTCCCTCCTAGTTGGGCTAGCACATCTGGAATGATCGCTGGCCTCTGCCGAGGCATCTGCTTGTGAGCGCGAGCGTCGAGAGCAGTGAGGGATGAGCGGGCATCGTGCGCCGTTGCCCGGTCGCATCGTCGGCTATGCGCTGGCGGTGGTGGTCGTGGCTGCTGTTGCCCGGATGGTGTGGGAGTTGTTGCTGCCGCTGGTGCCCGTCCTGGTGACGCTGCTGGTACTGGTCGGGATTTACTGGTTCATGTTCGGGAGAATGCGGCTGTAGGAACGGGGTGTCGGGTTTGCCACCATGACGTCGCCGCTGGAGGGTCCTGGTGAGCAGGCAATCCCCTGGTGCCTATGCAGAGGTCCGGGTCTACCGATCGGTGTTGTCAATAAAGCCCATATGCTTGCAATCGGGTCAAGTAAGGCGCATAAGAAAAGTAAGCAGACCAGCGTATAGCTCCGAAAAAGCAACTGGCCTGCCCACAATCAGTGTCACCCGTTTTTGGGCGACCATTGTATTACACAGCATACACCGGTCATGTGTCAAGCATGTGACTCGGTTTCATGTGTGATGCCGTGGAATCTCCTCTAGAAGCGTGGTGATAAAACTACAACTTCACGGGAGGAGGAATTCAATGGCAGACATATCACACGGCGAGCCGGTCCGAGTCGTCGGCGAACAGCGGCTGCATCCGGCGCTACGCAAGCTGGGCCGGGCCTGTGTCGCCTTGGCCCGCTGGCGGCGGGCGCAGCAGCAGACGCTGACCGTGCCGACCACGGACGAGACGGCTTCGGCCACTGACACCGGCAGCTCCGGATCAGGAGCGCCGTCATGACTGAGGGACTGGTCTGGTTCGAGTGCTTCCCACCGCGTGAGCTTCAGCACGCCGACCTCACCACTATGCTACGGGTCCTCGCTGGGCGGCCCCGCCACGGCCTGCGGCGCTTGACCCCGGTCGTGAGCTTCGAGGTTCGGCTGAGCGCAGGCCGGGTCCGCTGGCTACTGGGCATGGACGACTCACTGGCGCGCGGTCTGCCTGCGGAGCTGCGGGCTCAACTGCCGCTGCTGGACCTGGCGCCGCTTGACGCGCTGGAGCGTCCTGCGCTGACGACGGCCCGCGAGCTGCGTTTTCACAGTTTGACGTATCCGTTGCGCCTGGACACGGCCAGTGCTGTGACCGCCGGACTACTGCAGGTCGCCGGGCAACTCGGGACGGGCGAGACGGCGGTCGTGCAGTGGGTCATCGGCCCCAGTCACGGCCGGGCTCGGCAACCCGCCGAGTTCAGCGCCTTGGAAGCAGTCGGGCTGCGGCCGCTGAGCACACCGGACAGCAGCGAACGCTCTGCCTGGAAAGCCAAGACCACCGAACCGCTGTTCGGGGTGCGCGGCCGGATCGGGGCCACCGCGAGCAGCGCTGGGCGGGCTGGGGTCCTCATGCGGCCCCTGCTCTCCGCGCTGTCGCTGGTCAATGGGCCGCACGCACGGCTGCGGGCTAGTCGCCAATCCAGCCGCACCGCTCAGCAACTCGCCGGTGTGCTCGGCCGGGCCCGCACCTGGTCGGGCATCGTCAACGCCGCCGAGCTGGCCGCGCTACTCGGCTGGCCCCTGGCGGGCATCGACGTACCCGGCCAAGGGGCGGGTTTCGGCCGCGCACCTGGCGCGTTGCTCCTCGCTGACGACGAACGCGAGACGGTTTCAGACGAACGCGTCCTGGGTCGCAGCCTGCACCCGGCCGACGGTAAACGCTTGGTGCGCCTGCCGACAAGAAGTTGCACCAGCCACGTGCACGTGATCGGCCCGACTGGTTCCGGCAAGAGCACCGAGTTGGCGCAGTGGATCGCGGCGGACGCGGCGGCGGGTCGCAGCGTGTTGGTGATCGAACCCAAAGGTGATCTCGTAAATGACGTGCTGGCCCGGCTCCCGGCGTCGCGCCGTGGCGAGCTGGTGGTGATCGAGCCCGGCGAGGCCGAGGCCGTGGTGGGTTTCAACCCGCTGGCCGGACCACACGCACAGGCTGAGCGGCGGGCCGATGAGCTGCTCGGGCTGTTCCGGGAGCTGTTCGGCTCGGCGATCGGACCCCGCAGTGGTGACGTGCTGCTGCACGCGCTCATCGCGGCCGCCCGGCTAGATGACGGCACGCTGACCGACGTCCCTGCCCTGCTGACCAACCCCGGGTTCCGCCGCCACGCCCTCAGCCAGGTCACCGACCCGCTGGCACTGGCCCCGTTCTGGGGATGGTTCGACGGTCTCTCCGACGCCGAACGGACCCAGGTCGTGGCCCCGGTGCTCAACAAGCTCCGGGTGATGGTGTCACGCCCAGCCCTGCGGCGCATGCTCGGGCAAGCCACACCGCGTTTCAGCTTGGACGAGCTGTTCACGAAGCGCCGGGTGGTGCTGGTCAATCTCAATAAGGGAGTGATCGGCCCGGAGACCGCCCGGCTGCTCGGGGCCTTGGTGTTCCAGCAGCTCTGGCAGGCCGTCCAACGCCGGGCCCAGGTACCTACCACCGAGCGTCATCCGGTGATGGTCGTGATCGACGAGTTCCAGGATTTCGTCGGTGCACTGGACTTCGGTGATGTGCTGGCCCAGGCCCGGGGACTGGGTGTCTCGATGACGGCGGCTCACCAGCACTTGGGGCAGTTGAACCCGTCGCTGCGGGCGGCGGTACTGGCCAACGCCCGCTCGCGGCTGGCGTTCCGACCGGCCCAGAGCGACGCCAAAGCCCTGGCCGACGTACTGGGCACCGAGGTCATGTCCGCTGACCTGGAGCGCTTGGGGGCGTTTCAGGCGGTGGCCCGGATCCTGGTCGAGGCGGCACCCAGTAGCGCCTTCGCGGTGAAGACCCTGCCCCTCGGCGAGCCCACGAACGACATGACCGCGCTGAAACACGACAGCGCCGAGCGTTACGGCATTGCGGCGGCGGAGTTGGATACCCGGCTTCGAGCGCGGTGGGAGGGACCCGGCAGCGGTACCGACGCTCCTATCGGGGTCACGCGGAGGCGCCCGTGATGGGGGCTACCGCTCGCCCTACCGGTCGCGTCGAGTCGGCACGCCCCCGACCAGCGCAAACAGGGAGTTGCCGCCACCGACTCTCCCACTCCTGGGGAGGTCGCGGGTGAGCGGCCGGGACGCCCGGCTACGCATCCAACTCGGGGAGCGTGACCTGGCCGTGCTCGACTCCCTGGCCGAGCTGCGGTTGCTGACCGGCAAGCAGGTGCAGCGGCTGCACGTCGCGGACGGCTCACCGATCACCCGGGCCCGACGAACCAGGGCGCTGCTCCAGCGCTTGACCAGCCTGCGTCTGGTGGTGCGACTGGACCGGCGTGTCGGTGGCATCCGGGCCGGTTCCGACGGTCACCTCTACGGGCTGTCGGGGCTGGGGCAGGCCGTGCTGGGTGTCGGTGGGCCGCTGGGTCGGCGGCGCCGGTCGATGTGGCAGACCAAACCCTGGTTTCAGGATCACGTGCTGGCCGTGGCGGAGCTGGCCGTCGAGCTGACCGCGCGCACCCGCGGCGGGCTGGCTGAGCTGCTGGCCTTCGACGCCGAACCGGCCTGCTGGCGCCGCTTCACCGGCAGCGGTGGGCAGCTCATCACCCTCAAACCGGACGCGTTCGTGCGGGTCGGTCTGGGTGAGTTCGAGCAGCGGGCCTTCCTCGAAATGGACCTCGGCTCGGAGAGCCTGCCGACCATCGAGCGTAAATGCCGCCGCTACGTCGCCTACTGGCGCACCGGGCTGGAACAGCAAGCCCACGGGGTCTTCCCTCGTGTCTGGTGGTTCACCCCCACCGAGCAGCGCCAGACCGGGATCACCGGAGTAGTGAAACGCCTGGCACTGGACGCCCAAGCCCTGTTCACCGTGGTGCTGAGGAGTGAGGCCGCCGAGCGGCTCACCCACGGGCCCGCCGCCGGAGCCTCGTCATGAGCGGCACCCAACCGGCCCTGCCACGTAACCAGCTGCTCATCGGCGAC
The DNA here is from genome assembly GCA_030856045.1 of Actinomycetota bacterium. GTDB lineage: Bacteria > Actinomycetota > Actinomycetes > Mycobacteriales > Pseudonocardiaceae > JALYQB01. The sequence continues at coordinate 6,500 of JALYQB010000622.1, read as the reverse complement.
GCCCGCGAACAACTGCGGAAGCTACCGGACGCGTCGGTGGACTGCGTGATCACCAGCCCGCCGTACTTCGGGCTCCGTGACTACGCGATGAACGGGCAACTCGGGACTGAGGGGCATATCGACGAGTGGGTCACGGGACTGCTCGATGTCTGCCGGGAGCTGGCGCGGGTGCTCAAACCCAGCGGGGTGCTGTGGCTCAACCTCGGTGACGGCTACAGCCGCCACCCCCGGGAAGGCACGGGCAAGAAGAGCCTGCTGCTCGGCCCGGAGCGACTGGCGCTGGCTTTGACCGATGAGGGCTGGCTGCTGCGGAACAAGGTGATCTGGGCCAAGACCAACCCGATGCCCCAGAGCACCCGGGACCGGCTGTCGTGCGGGTACGAGGTGCTCTACTTCCTCACCCGCTCACCCCGCTACTACTTCGACCTGCACGCCATCCGGATGCCGCCGGTCACGTCCCCGCATCGCGGGCACGCCGTCCGTGCCAGCGCCTACCCGCCCGTCGAGGCGGCTCCCCACGTCGGGCGGGTGCCCCGGGTCGATCTCAACCGCGGGCTGGCCGCGCTCAAAGCCACCGGCCGTGAGAGTCACCCTCTCGGTAAGAACCCCGGTGACGTCTGGTCCCTGGCCACCGCCGGCTACCGGGGGGCGCACTTCGCCACCTTCCCGGTCGAGCTGGTACGCCGACCGCTGCTGGCCACCTGCCCGGCCCAGGTCTGCGCCGCCTGCGAGCAGCCCTGGCAGCGGTCGCAGCAACGGCTGCACGGGCGCTCACTGGCTACCGGGCGGCTGCACCCGGTGTGCAGCTGCCACGACACCGGTGACCCTGTCAGCCGACCGGGCGTGGTGCTCGACCCGTTCCTGGGCTCGGGAACCGTGGCCCTGGCCGCCGAGCAGCACGGCCGAGACTGGATCGGCATCGAGTTGAACCCGGTCTATGCGGCGCTGGCTGAGCGCCGCATAGCCGACCAACGGCAGCGCGAGAGAAGAAAGAAAAGAAACTAACCGGTAAGGGGAAGGAGCCTCACTGATGGAACGAAGTGTCAGCTCTCCCGTTGGAGACCGAATCCGTCACCAGCTCAGTGGCGCCGACGTTCATGACGGTGGAGCCTGGCCCATGGTTCTTGGTCGCTCATACGTGGCATCAGTATGCGCCCGGGCGCCGTGACCGTCAAGCTACCGACAACTACCACCACCAGAGAACGGAGATGACATTGACTTAAAGTACAACATGGAGATCTACATATGGAACGAGGACCCCACTCACCCGAAGGAGGTGAACACCACAATGAAACAAATGAAACATCCGCAGAGCCGATCTACGAGCAGCTCAGCGACGAGCAGCGCATCCAGCGCGGCATCGCCGAGGCGCTCCATGAGGGACGGGTCATCGATGACGCCACCGCCCGGCGGATCGCCGGCCTGCTGCACGGCGGGCAGGACTCGGCGCTCTACGCGCTGGCCGCATCCGGCGCGCTGCCCGACCGGCTGGAACGCGAGATCGGCGAGTCCGCCCAAGACCTGCCACCGGAACTCGACAGCTGGAACGACGCCCTGCTCGACTACGCCGAAGCCAGAGGCGAGGACCGCGGGCCGCGTGAGGGCTGGGCGGAGTTGACCGCCGACGACCCTGAAACGGCCATCGAGGTTGCCCGGGCAGCCGCCAGCCGGGAACGCCGCGCCGACCGGGCTCGGCTGGAGCGCTACGTCGAGCTGGGGCTCGATCCCGGTGACGCTGAAGCCGTCATCGAGTTCGAGCACCTGTCCCGCGAGCAGCGGGCCCAGTGGGCCGGTACCAGCACCGAGCCGCCAGGCGACGCCCCCGCCCGAGAGGCAGCCGAACCGGCCGAACCCCACGCGACGCCGGAGTACGAGACCACACCACGGCCGTCACCGCGGATCTACGTGGCCGATCTCGCCGCCTACAACCACGGCCGACTGCACGGCGTCTGGCTGGATGCCACCCGCGACGTCGACGAGTTGTGGGCCGACATCCGCGCCATGCTGGCTGACTCCCCGGTGCCCGGTGCCGAGGAGTTCGCCATCCACGACTTTGAGGACTTCACCGGCTACCCACTCGGCGAACACGAGAACCTGGCGTTCGTCAGCAAGCTCGCCAAGGGCATCGCAGAGCACGGTCAGGCGTTCGCCGCCTACGCCGACTGGAACCGGCAGGAAGATCCCGAGCTGGAGCGCTTCTCGGAGCACTTCGAGGGCACCCACCCGACACGGGAGGCCTGGGCCGAGGAGGTCGCCGACGAGGTCTTCGAGTGGCCCCATTACCGCGACGCCATCCCGGAGCCGCTGCGCAGCCACGTGACGCTCAACCTGGCCAGTCTGGCGCTGGAGCTGGAGCAGTACCGCCACGTCGTCGAGGGCCATGAGGGCGTCTACGTCTTCAACCCCGATGCCTGAGCCAGCCCAGGCAGGCCACTTCGTCGGTGGCCTGCGGTCGCACCCGTCATCCCGCAAGGGGATGGCCGACCGCACCACACCGAGGAAGGAGATCGGTATGACCGATCCCAACAAGGACAAGGTCAAGACGCTCGGCATCCGGCTGCCGGATGAGCTGCACACGCAGTTCGTGCTCGTCGCCCAGCTCGACGGACTCAGCCTGACCGACGCGATCCGGCGCGCGGTCGAGCTCTACGTCCAGACCAAGCGCAGCGAGACCGATTTCGCCGAGCGGGCCACAGCCGCGCTCGAGGAGATCGAGCGCGAGGCCGCGACCAGGCGGACAGCGATCGAGGGATTGTTCGGCACCACCGGAGACACCACCCCAGCCGACAAGCCCACGAGCACCCGGAGCCGAAAGTCCGGAGCCGAAGGCTAACCCCCCTCTCGGCGCTCCACCTCGAAGGGGCGACGGGTAGCACTCATCACTGCTACCCGTCGCCACACAACCAACCAAAAACGAAAACCCTGTCAAATACACAACACCCCCTGAGAGAGGACAGGATGACCTTTCTTGGCACGAGAAAGAAATGATGAGAAAATGAGGAGGAACGATGCATGCCGTCGGGAAGGAAAGCAGAGTGGGAGGTACGAGTCCACGGCGCACAGCGCGACGAGGTGGATATCGACCTCATCACCCAGATCGTCATGATGCTCGGACGACAGCTAGCAGGCGAAACCCCGGCCGACGACGCCGAACCACCCGACGAACCCGAGGAACCCGACAACAACTAAGAACACCTAAGGAGGAGACCATGAGCGAATCCACCCTCAACCACCACGTCGCGCACCACCCCAGCGGCACCAAACGCCGCAAACGCGCCGTGGTTTACCTGCGGGTGTCCACACCCGGCCAAGTACACACCGACTACAACCCGGAAGGCATCTCCATCCCCGCCCAGCGGGAAGCCGGAGAACACAAAGCCACCTCACTCGACGCCGACGTCGTCGAGGAGTTCGTCGAGCCCGGCCGCACCGCGACCAGCATCGAGAAACGACCACGCTTCCAGGAGATGCTGGCGTGGGTCAAGGAACGAAAAAACATCGACTACGTGATCGTGTACCACTTCAACCGGGTGTTCCGCAACAGCGTCGACGCCGCCATCACCAAACGCGACCTGCACAAGGTCGGCACCCGCATCGTGTCCACCGTGCTCGACATGGGCGAAGGCCCCGAGAGCGCGATGGTCGAATCCATCATCCACGCCGTCGACCAATACCAGTCACAAGCCAGCGGCGCGGACATCCGCTACAAGATGGGCCAGAAGGTCAAGAACGGCGGCACCGTCGGCCCAGCACCCCTGGGCTACCTCAACGTCCGCGAGACCAAACCCGAAGGCGGCGAAATCCGCACCGTCACCGTCGACCCCCAGCGAGGCCCGCTCATCATCAAAGGCTGCGAGCTGTTCGCCACCGGCCAACACACCGCGCAGGAAGTACTCGACCGCATCACCGCCGCCGGGCTGCTCACCCGAGGCAACCGGCGCACACCACCGAAACCGGTGTCACTCAGCCAGTTCTACGAAATCCTGAGCGACCGTTACTACGTCGGCAAGGTCACCCACGACGAACAAGAGTACCCCGGCCGCCACCCAGCACTCATCACCGAGGAGACCCACGACCGCATCCAGCGGGTACTCGCCCTCCGCGGCGGTGGCGGCACCCGGCAACGCCACCACCACCACTGGCTCAAAGGACTGCTCTGGTGCCACCGCTGCGGACACCGCATGGTCATCATGCGCGGCAAAGGCAACGGCGGCACCTACTTCTACTTCTTCTGCCGAGGACGACAGAAACACCTCTGCGACCTACCGTATCTCAGCGTCACCAAGATCGAGACGGCGGTTGAACGACACCTCACCACCGTGCGCCTGAGCGACGACTTCCGCGCCGGCGTCCGCCGCCAACTCGACGACGCGCTCCTGCTGGAACACCGCACCATGAGCGAAGTGAAGAAACACCTCAGTACCAGACTGGACGAGCTCGACACCCGCGAGGACGGCTTACTCGACCTGCTGGGCGACCCCGACTGGCCACGAGCGAAGATCAAGAACAAGCTCGTGAGCATCGAACGGGAGCGCGCCGAGATCCAAACCCAACTGGCTGACGTTGGCAGCAAACTGGAGACCGGCCGCCAGTTCTTCGTGCTCGCGCTCGAGCTCCTGGCCGACCCACAAGGCTTCTACCAACGTGGTGGCGGCACCGTGAAACGGGCCATGACCAAAGTCATCTTCAGCAAGCTCCACGTCGACGCCGAGCAGATCACCGGACACGACCTCACCGACGGCTTCCGAGGGCTGGTCGAAGCGGGTGGCCCACTCCACCACACTCCCCCCAGCCACACCACCACAGACAGCAACGACGAAGGCGGCCCCTTCCCAGGGGAAGGAGCCGCCTTCGATCATGTCACCGACGCCGACCTACTTGACGTGATCCTTTTGGACCATGGTTCAAGTAGGGCCGCGATGGTGGACCTTCTGGAGGCCCTGGCGAACCCCTGTTACGAGGTCCGACGTGTGCTGGCGATGGCTGACGACTGGCGGAGCGACTGAGTCCCCTTCATGCCGACCGCACCCGGAGACGCCGCCGTCGCCCCGGGTAGCGACCGGCACCGCGCGACGGAACGTCCCCAGTCATGACGCATAGAATGATCATGGATGAACCCGTGGTGATGTGAGGTCTCGCGGGTTGAAAGAGGCAGGTTTGGTGCCCCGGCAGGATTCGAATCCTTCGCCACATCACCGAGAACAGCCACCCTGACCAGTATCAGCAGGTCAAGGGGATGATCTTGGCCTGTCCGGCCGTGTCCCGCTCCACCGGCCGTCCACGGGTAGCGGTGGCTATGGGAGCGCTGGGGCCCGGACGCCTACACCGCGCGGGCTAGGGGGCCATCTCGTTGCCGGGCCCGGTGGTTCTGGCACTATTTGCCACGTGAACTGGCGCATAGCAGTTGTCGTAAGCGCCCTCGTCAGCAGCGCGGGTCTGACTGTGGGCGGAGCGTTCGTGCCGGAGACCTGGGGGGACTACTTGCCCGGTGTCATGCTTCAGTTTGGTTCCGCGTTTTTACTCGTCCCTGCGGTCCTTTGGATTGAACGCCAACTCGCAAAGCACACCAGGGAGATCGAAGCGTCGATGTCAGCGGACCTACGGGCGTCAAAGGGCGTTGCTAAGCTATCGCCTACCGCTTTATGGGACGACACCTATCCCGCCTTCCATCAGTTTCAGCTCGTTTCGATGTCTGATGTGATTAGAGTTGCCTTGCCACGTGGAAGTCTATGGCTAGAGTTCTCCACCTTCGCACAGCAGCAACTTGGTGAGACTAGCTCGATGATCTGCCTACATTATGTCGACCCTGCCAGCGGTGACGGCCGACGAGACGCCGACACCTACGCTTACTGGAGGTCCGGCCAAAGCCTAGAAACAGCCTTGAATAATGTACGGGCGGCACTACGGCAAGACGGTCAAGTAGCAAAGGTGCCTTACGTAGATGACGGCGCGGTGGTCCGACAGCTTCGAGAACAGTTAGGCAATGCAGTCGGATAATTTCTAATGATGGCAACTTGGGAGGGGTAGGGGCGGGCCGTCGCGTCGGTGTTGCCGGCCGCCGGCTTCGGCGGGGATCGAGTCGCTGTTGGATGCAGTATAACCCCACTCAGCATTGCGGTTCGCATTAGCTGATCTTGGTGAGCTTTCTGGTTTCTGGAGGCCCAAAAAGGCCGCGGATTTGGACCCTAGTCCGAGTCGCCTCCGTACTCGGCGAGTCGCTCAAGTGACTGCCGGAAGTGGAACCGCTCACTCGCTCGCGTACACGAATCCTGTAACCCGGCTCGACGAAGCAGCAAGGAGCGCGCAAGCCATACCAGTACCTCACCATGCCAGTACTGCCGGATTGTTATCGAATCGCTGCCACTCCCACCAGGATGGGAGACGCCGCTTCTGAGTGAAGCAGCGTCGCTACAAAACGTCGGTGCAGCGCCCAGGATCGCTTGCCCGAGAGGTCCGCTGGCTTCGACCAATTCCTGAAGCCGTTGACTGAGCTTCTTGTC
>JALYQB010000138.1 GCA_030856045.1 Actinomycetota bacterium | reverse complement strand
GCGGTGCGCCGGTGGCGGGAGGAGGAGTTCCCGGCGATCCGGGTGCAGGCCCGTGAGGAGGGTGCTGAGGTGTACTTCGGGGACGAGGCGGGGATCCGGACGGATCACCACGCGGGTACCACCTGGGCCCCGGTGGGACAGACCCCGGTGGTGGAGGTCACCGGGGAACGTTCCTCGGTCAACATGATCTCCGCGGTTTCCCCGAGCGGGGCTTTGATGTTCGACGTGTTCTTCGGCGGGTGCAACGGCACCGTCTTCGTGGAGTTTCTGAAGAAGCTCATGCATGACGCCCCGAGGCCGGTGTTCCTGATTCTCGACAACGTTTCCTTCCATAAGTGTCAGATCGTCAAGGAATACGTTGGCTCGCTCGATGGCCGGTTGAGGCTGTTCTTTCTTCCCGGCTACTCGCCCGAGCTGAATCCTGACGAGTGGGTGTGGAAGAACGTCAAGAACGACCAGCTCGGTCGCGCCGGAATCGGACGCAAGTCCGAACTACACGGACGTGCCACTCGCGCTCTGGAGCGCCTGGCCCAACTTCCGGAGGTCATCCGCGGATTCTTCCGCGACCCTTCACTGGCCTACATCGGAATGTCTTGAGAGTCCGCTAGTACAGTTTCTCCTTGGGTACAGGTCAGGCGCCAACGTGTAGTACACCACCACGTGCGCCGGTGACAACCGTGAACGCTGCTCGCGTTTCCCGCATTCCCGGAGGACATCATCCACGATGTCCCGATGAATCACGCTGCTCAACACTCCGAGGGTCACATGGTCGGTCAGTCGACCAGATTTCCGTCGAGAAGCTTCTGGGTCCTTCGCCATACTGTATGACGAACCCTATCGAAGTGCAGTGCATTCTCATGGATTTCGGCCGCTGACACGCCGAGTCATTCATCACGTCGCCGAACACCCGGCCAGGTCCTCAAGTTCCGACTCTAACTTAGCGGCATTGACACCTGGTCGGCTGTCGCGAACCGCACACCCTCGGCGGTCAAAGCCTGGTCCGGGCAGTCGATGCCGGTGGCTATTCCGGGTTCGGCGAGCACGGTGAATTCGGCTTCGGTGAGCAGCCGTACGATGGCGGGGGTCAGGAGGGTGCGGCGGTCGCCGGTGGTGGATTCGCGGGGGAAACCGATCACCGCGTTGCTGGTCGTTACGTGCACGCTCGCCTCCTGCGGTCCGATTGCTGCTGGTAGAACCAGCGTCACTCGGTGCGCACGAACAAGCCAGGTCACTGGCTGCGTACCGACTTGTTCACCAGTTGTGGAACCACTTGTCATCTGCGATGACGAACCCTCCACCGGTGGTGGACACGCCGATGCCGCAGCCGGTCCGCCACACACCCGTCGCTACAGTCGGTTACTGCGTCGGTGGACCCGCTGGCGGTTCGCACTGCGGCCCGGCACGATCGTCAGGTGCAATGTGGATGAGAGACGAGGGAGCCCGCTGGTGCAGGACGACCTATTCGGTGACCTGGAACTCACCACACCGCCGGAGCCGGTGCTGATGTCGCTCAAGCCGGGGTACTACGAGCTGATGTGGCAAGGGCTGAAGACCCACGAGTTCCGGCGCCGCTACCTGTCCGGCCGCCCCACGACGTGGTACGTGTACCTCACCGCGCCGGTCTCCCGCCTGGCCGCGGTGATCGACCTCGACGAAACCGTCATCGACACCCCTGAGCGCATCGCTGAGATCGCCGAGGCCGTGCACGTCGGCAACGGTGCCTCGGTGTACGAGTACCTGCAGGATCTCGAGCGTGGGTTCGCGCTGCCGATCCGGCGGGTGCGGGAGTACTCCGGCTTCTCGGCGGCGGAGTTGACCGACATGCTGGACTCGTTCCACCCGCCCCAGGGCTACACCCTGGTCGCCAAGCACCCGAAATGGGTCGCCGTGTGCGACAAACTCACCGCCGGTGAGGTGGTGCGGGAGATGAAGGTGGACCACCCAGTCACGGTCAAGTAGACGAGCAGGCTCGGAGGGGCGATGGCGCGAGCGGGCAAGCACCCCGGCAGCCAAGTCGTCACTCCGCTGCGCCAGGCCCGCCTGGCGATCCCCGCGACGCTGGAAGCGGTGTGTGCCGACCTCGACAAGAGCGCCCCGGACGGTTCGTCTGGGATCACCGACAACGGCTGGCTCTGGGGACGCGGCAGCTCGGATTCCAAGGTGCGTTGCGATCTTCTGTCACCTCGCCGTCCGGCTGGCCGCCGTCTCCGATCAGCTGTATGGGCGCTTGGTGCTGCTGTTCGACCGTTCGACCTGGACGAGCACACCGGTGGTTTCGGCGGTGCGAAGCAGTACTTCGAGGGCGACGGTGCGCCGAGCGACGTGGCCGGGGTGATGATCGGCTACCCCGGCATGGACAGACTCGTCATCGGCGGACGCGGTGTATACCGCACCCAACTCCACGTCCACGGAACCTCCTCGCACTCTGGCGGCAGCAAATCAACTCCCAACGCCATCGAGAAAGCCGCACACCTCACCCGCGCACTGTCCGAACTGGAACTCCCCGACGGAGCCACCGAAGAGTTTCCCTTGCCGGGCAAGCTGACCGTCACTTCCATCACCGGCGGACGGGGTTACTCGGTCACCCCTGACTTGTGCGCCATCAATGTAGACATCCGAACGACACTCAGTTTCGACGATCCCGCCGCCGCAGCCCTGCTGGAGCGCACCGTGGCTGAGGTCGACCGTGCCTGGCCCGACACCCAACCCACGCTGATCGAAGTCACCACCCGTTGGCCGGCATTCGCCCTGCCCGCCGATTCGCCGCTGCGGGCCACCATGATCGATGCCGCCTATGCGTTCGGTGTGGACATCGAGCCCAAGATCGCAGGACCGTCCAATATCGGGAACTACCTGGTCAGCCTCGGTATCCCGGCCACGGCTGGCTTCGGCGTCACTTACACCCGGTTGCACGCAACCGATGAACGCTTCCGCACCGACACCGTGCCCACTGTCCAAGCCATCTACCACGCCGCGCTGCTGCGGTTACTCAGCGAGCGGGGAGCAGACCGAGTTCGCACTGTTCACCAGAGCTGAAGCCGGTTGACAACGTCGGCGGCGCGGCAGAGCTCGGGGCTCGGGACGTCCGGTGGGCACTTGGGGTAGTTCGATGTCGGTGCGCATCCGGTGCCTGACCACCTCCGACGGCGCATCGCCTCCCAGCTCGGCGCGCTGCGCTGGGACACCGCCAGGCGACGGTGAGGACGGTGACGTGCCCGGGGCCTCATCGAGCTGAATAGACAGCTATGGTCCGCGGCTGCCTGAGCCCCGAACCACATGGCGTGACATCGCCGGGGACCTGCGTGCGGCAATCGCCGCCGGTGACTACCCTCCCGGTGCCCGGCTACCCAGCCGAGCCCGACTGATGGAGCAGTACGGCGTCGCGCCGCAGACCGTGGTGAACGCGATCAACGTCCTGCGCGCCGAGGGCCTCGTCGTCGGCCTGACCGGTTCGGGCTGCTACGTCCGCCGACAACGCCCCGTGATGCGCATGGCCCGCACGCGCCTGAGTCGCGCCGAACGCGCAGCCGGGCGCGGGGCGTTCACCACCGACGCACACGCCGGCGGCTGGAGCGCCCGCGTCGACGTGGACATCCGCACCGAACGCGCGGACGACGAGATCGCCGCCGCGCTCGACCTCGAACCCGGCGCTGACGTCCTCGTCCGCGACCGCGTCATGTACGCCGACGATCAGCCCGTCCAGCTCGCCACCAGCTACCTCCCCCGCGACCTCACCACCCGCACCGCCATCGAACAGGAGAACACCGGGCCGGGCGGGGTCTATGCGCGCCTCGAAGACGCCGGTCACGCCCTCACCCACTTCCAGGAGGCCGTCCGTATCGGCCAGGCCTCCGAGCATGAAGCCGCACAGCTCGACCTCCCCGTCGGCGCGGCGGTCTACCGGATCCGCCGCATTGCTCGCACCGCTACCCGGCCCCTCGAGATCAACCTCATCACCGCTGCCGGTGAGCGCTACGAGCTGTACTACGAGTTCCCCGCCGAGTAGGTCATCGGGTCCACTCGACGGTGTGGTCGCCGCGTGCGCGCCCCTCACCGCCCCTGCTGACGTCATCCGGTTGGCGCGGGTCATCGGCGGGGCTGGCGCTGCTGAGCGTGGCCGGACCCCTGATGGCCGACACCGACTCTGGCACCCGTCTCGCGCTGGCCGCGGATGAACGTCGGCGGCAGCACGGCCGTCGTCCGCAGCCTGGAGCCGGCACACGAAGGCGCGCCGGGCGCAGTGACGCGACACTGTGGCAGCCCGATGGCCTGACAGATCACATCCCCCGGCATCAACGTTCGGTGCCGGGCCTGCGGTGTGCGCGGGTCGGCGGGTCAGTCGAACTCGCCGGAGCGGACCCCGGCGGTGAACGCGGCCCACTCCGTGCGGGGGAAGATCAGGACCGGTCCGGCCGGGTCCTTGCTGTCCCGCACGGCGCGGCGCCCACCGTCCAGATCCGTGACCTCGACGCAGCTCGCTTCGGCGTTGCTGCGGCTGCTCTTGCGCCAGGTGGCGCTGCTCAGATCAGT
>JALYQB010000123.1 GCA_030856045.1 Actinomycetota bacterium | reverse complement strand
ACGTGTCGCTGTACCTGACCCGGCTGCCGTACTACCCGCTGCCCGTCACGGTCGAGATGGCCGAGGTGATCAGCGAGACCGAGGCGGTGCACCGCGCCACGCGGGACGTGCTGACACCCGAGCCGCTGGTCGTGGCGTACTCGTGCAGCTCCGGCAGCTTCATCGATGGCTCGGCGGGGGAGCGGGTACTGGTGCAGACCATGCGCGCCGCCGGGGCGCCAGCCGCGGTCACCACCTCGGGGGCGCTCGCCGACGCCCTACGGATACTCAGGGTCCGGCGGTTGGCCATCGCAACGCCGTACGTCGACGAGGTGACCGACCGGCTCGTCTCCTACCTCGCCGAGGGCGGAGTGGAGACCGTGTCCAGCGTGGGGCTCGGCCTGCTCGGACATATCTGGCGGGTGTCTTACTCGAAGGTCGTGGAGATCGTCCGCTCGGTCGACCGCCGCGACGCCGACGCGCTGTTCATCAGCTGCACCAACCTGCCCACCTACGACATCATCGAGCCGCTTGAGCGCGCGCTCGGTAAGCCTGTACTCACGGCGAATCAGGTGACGATGTGGGCAGCGCTACGCGCCGTTGGCTTGCGATCATCGGCCACAGAGCAATTCCTAGTCCGGGCAAGCAATCGGTCGGTTGCTTAAACAAGCAACGCGCCAACGCACGAGGTCAGTACCCAACCTAAGAGAGAGGCAGGAGCAATGAGTCACACCGTTGGGGTTCTTTATCCCGGGTACAGCGCCGAAGACGACTTTCCTGCTATCGAACGAATACTCGGACACGACGTTCGACTGCCTCTAGCTCATACCAAAATGAGGGAAGACGCCCACCGGGTCGATGCCCTCCTTGATGTTGGAAGCCGCGCAGTTCTCGCCGAAGGAGTGCAGCAACTGAAGGCGACTTCTCCGCAGGCAGTTGTGTGGGCGTGCACCAGCGGCAGCTTCGTCTTCGGGTGGGCTGGCGCTCAGTCGCAGGTGCGACACATATCTTCGGCAGCTGGGGTGCCTGCGTCCAGCACTTCGTTTGCATTCGTCGAAGCCGCGCGGCACTTAGGATTACGACGCGTCTCAGTCGCCGCGACGTATCCATGCGACGTGGCGTCCCACTTCGTCGATTTCCTTCAGTTCGCCGGAGTTGAGGTCGTGCACCTCGCTAGCCGTGGTATCGTAACCGCCGCCGAGGTCGGAACAATGCAGGGACGGGAGGTGATAAAGTTCGCGAAGGCCAACAACCACCCGCATGCCGATGCAGTTCTTATCCCCGACACCGCGCTCCACACCGTTCACTGGCTAAACGACTTGGAGCTCTCGCTAGAGAAACCAGTGCTTACGGCGAACCAGGTAAGCGCATGGATGGGGCTGCAGCTGGCCGGTTATAAAGGACGATGCGAACGTCTTGGTCTGCTATTTCGAGCTCCACGTGCCAGCTTGACTACTGCGGGTTGAACGGTTTAGCTACGCGGCGAGCAGGTTTCCGTGGTCATGGTCGACCCTGATTTACTGAAGCGAGGAGTCCGCGGTTGATCGATATGATAATTAACATAGTTACTCCCATTCTTGCTCTCGCCTCAATATTAGTATTTGCCGCGATCTTCGCGCGAGTAATGACATCACTGTGGTATCGCCTTAGCCAACGTGGTCGACTGCCATTAATCGTCCACGATATCGATGTGGGGCAGACTCCAGAGCCAATCCAATCGGACACCATCGTCAACGAAGAAGACGTGGCGAGCCCCTTCGAAGGTGTCGCGGGCAGGGAGGATTACCGAAGCTTGACGGCGATGCTTAGGGCCTACATTGCGGAGGATGTGCAGGGAGCCCGGCTTGTCGCCCCCGGCTCCGCAAACATAGTTACACCGACCATCCCAGCTGAAACGCCTAGCTCAACCGAAGGGTGGCTGTCCACAGTCATACTCCTTGCGGCCGCTGGCCAGCCCGCTTACCACGTCATGATGGATAGGCTCCCCACTCCTGACGGATACAAGGTCGCAGTGCAACTTGTGCGGAGACCAGGAAACCGTATCGTGGCTGCCCAATCCTTCCACGCTCGTACAAGTTCGGACTTAGTGTCCGCCGTTGGAGGGTATTGCGTCCAACACGTGCAACAGCAAAAACATGCTCTTCGACGAACGCCACGGTGGGAGCACTGGGCCAATAGAGGTGGCTATCAGGTTTTTCGTGATGCACTTGCGAATCAGCTCGAAGCTTCTGTCATTGACGTTGATGCCCTGACTTCAAAAGCGATCCTGGGATACGAGAGAGCAGGTAGGAAGTCACTCGGTAACGTGACAGTTGTGCTGCGTCGAGCGGGAATCTACGAACAGAAGCGGGATTATTTGGGTGCGATTGAGATCTATAGGTACTGTCATCAGCTGTGGCCAGAGAGTATCGAAACCACGTATAGGTACGCTGCTGCGTGTTCGAATGCAAGAAGCGCCAGCGTAGGCAACAGCACCGATGCGTCGCTACTGCTGAATGAGATTCAAGCTGCCTTAAGCATCCCCTGCCTTTTCCGCAGGTGGGCTCTTACTTGGTTTCCTAATCGTTGGAATGTCGGGGAACGGAGCTACTGGTTCTCGTGGTTACGACCGTGGCGTAGTCCGTACATTCCAATTATATGTCGCCGTAGCAAACGTCGAGACTTCTTGAGCGCTGTGGCGATCGGGCGCGAGGTGGTCGTTGTAGCGAGCGCTGTAGGCAAGCCCATCCCCGAGAGGATGCGCCCAACGGAGGTTGCATCTTCGGTTGAACGCGTTAGAACGTATGCTTCGCGGAGAAGGATTGGATGGCTCGCACACTACAATGCTGCGTGCTTTTATGCACTTTGCTTGAAGCTGGGTCGAGATAGCATTCCAAGCGAAGAAGGAGAAGTTGATTCTTGGAGACGCCACTGTATCGATGCGGCACTCCACGAGCTAGCTCGTGTCCTGCGGGACCCGTTTAACAAGCTCGATCCCGAGTGGATGCAAGTCGATCCGGACCTCCAGGCCCTACGGCATGCTCCGGAGGTTCAAGGGTGGGCGAACTTCATCGGTATCTCGCTAGATCATCCTCACGACGAGACATTGGCGGGACCCGCACGAGTCCGGGACTTCGTATAGAGTTGTCAATAATGAGCGTGCAAGTGGGCATCCTGTACCCGGGCTTCAGCGCCGAGGACGACTACCTGACCGCCCAGCGGCTGCTCGGGCCCGACGTGCGCCTCGACCTCGTGCACACCGAGATGCGGGAGGACGCCCACCGCGTCGACGCCCTGCTGGAGATCGGCGGCGACGCCGTGCTGGCCGCGGGCGCCGCACGGCTGACCGCCCTCGACTCGATCGTCTGGGCGTGCACCAGCGGCAGCTTCGTCTTCGGCTGGGAGGGCGCGGCCCGGCAGGTGGCCGCGCTGCGCGAGGTGGCCGGGGTACCCGCGTCGAGCACGTCGTTCGCGTTCGTCGACGCTGTCCTGGAGCTGGGTGCGCGGCGGGTCGCGGTGGCCGCGACGTATCCGGGCGACGTCGCCGAGCGGTTCGTCGAGTTCCTCGGTGCCGCGGGCATCGACGTGGTGCGGCTGTCCAGCCGGGGAATCGTCACCGCGGCCGAGGTCGGCACCCTCGGGCGGGCGGACGTGCTGGACTTCGCCGGGGCGAACGATCACCCGGACGCCGAGGTGCTGCTGCTGCCCGACACCGCGCTGCACACCGTCGCGTGGCTCGACGAGCTCGAGCAGCGGGTCGGCAAGCCGGTGCTCACCGCGAACCAGGTGAGCATCTGGCAGGGGCTGCGGCTCGCCGGGGCAGGCCTCGCGCGCCCCGGCTTCGGGACGCTCTTCGCTCCAGTGCCGCGGCGGCGGGAGGCCGGATGAGTGACCTGGAACCGGTCAGCCGGGAGTCCACCGCGGCGATCATCGCGGAGCGGCTCCGCGACGCGATCATGCGCGGAGTGTTCCCGCCCGGCACCCAGCTCGGCGAGGTGGACCTCGCGGGCAGGCTCGGCGTGAGCCGCGGTCCGCTGCGCGAGGCGATGCAGCGGCTGGTCCAGGAAGGGTTGCTCCGGGGCGAGCGGCACCGGGGCCTGTTCGTGATTGACCTCGGGCTCGCCGACGTCCGCGACGTGTACGCCGCGCGCCTCGCGG
>JALYQB010000104.1 GCA_030856045.1 Actinomycetota bacterium | reverse complement strand
GCCGGGTTGACCGCGGCCGATGTCACCCGCGCGGTGCTGCGCGAGTCCACCGCGGGCTCGGTCGGGTCGGCCCAGTTCTTCGTGGTGGCGCTGCGGGCGTTCCTGCGGTTCTGCTTCCTCGAGGGTCTCGTTGCGGCCGACCTGTCGGCGGCGGGGTTGACCGTGACCGGCCGTCGCCGCCCGGGCCTGCCCAAAGGGATCAGCCAGGCCGACGCGACCGCCCTGCTGGACTCGTGTGATCGGCGAGGATCCGAGGCCCGGCGGGACTACGCCGTGCTGATCATCTTGCTGCGCCTGGGCCTGCGGGCCGGTGAGGTCGCCGCGTTGACCCTCGCCGACCTCGACTGGCGGGCAGCGGAGATGGTGGTGCACGGCAAGGGCCGCCGCGAGGATCGACTTCCCTTGCCTGGCGATGTCGGCACCGCGATCGCCGCCTACCTGCAACAGGGACGACCCGAAACCGGCCGGCGGGAGGTGTTCCTCCGGGCGGTCGCGCCGATCGGGGCGCTGGGCCGGGGCGGGGTGTCCTCGATCGTGCGCCGCGCCTGCGCCCGGGCCGGCGTCGCCCCGGTCGGGGCACACCGGCTGCGGCATACGCTGGCCTGCGAGATGGTCCGCGCCGGTGTCGCGCTACCGGAGATCAGCCAGGTGCTGCGCCATCGCAGCGCCACGAGCACCGCCATCTACGCCAGGGTCGACCTCGACCAGCTCCGGGTCCTGGCCCAGCCCTGGCCGACGGGTGCGGGCCGGTGAGCGATCTCGCCGGCCACGTGGCGGACTACCTGAAGATGCGCCGGGCGTTGGGCTTCAAACTCAAACGCGAGGGCCAGGTGCTCCCGCAGCTCGTCGTCTACCTCGACGCCGCCGACGCGGCGACGCTGACAGCGGAGCTGGCCATCTCATGGGCCCGGCTGCCCCAGGACGTGGCGCCGATCAACTGGGCGCACCGGCTCGGCGCGGCCCGAGGGTTCGCCGCCTACCTCAAGACGATCGACCCGGCCACCGAGGTCCCCGCCCACGGGGTGTTCTCGACCCGGGTCGACCGCCGGATCCCGCACCTGTGGTCCCAGGCCGAGGTGTGCGCCCTGCTGGGTGCGACGCGGCAGCTCCGCCCGTCGCTGCGGGCGGCGACCCACCAGGCCCTGTTCGGTCTGATCGCGGTGTCGGGCCTGCGGATCGGTGAAGCCATCGGCTTGACCCGAGACGACGTCGACCTCATCGCCGGAGTGCTCACGATCCGGGACGCGAAGTTCGGCCACACGAGGCTGGTGCCGCTGCACCCCAGCGCCACCAAGGCGCTGGGCTCCTATGCCGCCCGCCGTGACCGGCTTTACCCAAAACCGAGATCGGGGACGTTCTTCCTGTCCAGCGTCGGGACCGCCCTGAGCGCCGGAGGCGTTCACCACACGTTCAACCAGCTCACCACGGCCATCGGGCTGCGCACCGCGACCACACGGGCCCGGATCCACGATCTGCGGCACAGCTTCGCCGTTCGCACTCTGATCGACTGGCACCGATCCGGAGTCGACGTGGCGGGCCGCATGGCGATGCTGTCGACCTACCTCGGGCACGTCAACCCGGCCGGCACCTACTGGTATCTGTCCGCCTGCCCCGAGCTGATGGGGTTGGCCGCGGCACGTTTGGATGCCCGTTACGGGGAACCGCGATGACCGCGCTCGCCCCCACCTTGCAAGCGTTTTTCACCGACCGGCTCATGGGCCAACGCCAAGCCAGCCCGCACACCATCGCCGGCTACCGCGACACCTTCCGGCTGCTGCTGGGGTTCGCCGCCGACCGGACCTGCACCCAGCCCTGCGAACTCGACATCGGCGATCTCGACGCCCCACTCGTGGCCGCGTTCCTGGACCACCTCGAAGCCGACCGCCGCAACGGCATCCGTACCCGCAACAACCGTCTCGCCGCGATCCACTCACTGTTCGGCTACGCCGCGCTGCGCCACCCCGAACACGCGGCGTCGATCCAACGCGTGCTCGCCATCGCGCCGAAGCGGTTCGAACGCAACCTGGTCACCCACCTCACCGACCACGAGGTCGACGCGGTCCTGGCCGCCTGTGACCGGAGCACCTGGACCGGGCGACGTGACCACGCCATGATCGTGCTCGCCGTCCAGACCGGGCTACGCATCTCTGAGCTTGCCGGACTCACCTGCGCCGATGTCGTCCTCGGCGCCGGAGCTCACGTCCATTGTGTCGGCAAGGGCCGCAAGGAACGGCGAACACCCCTGGTGCCCCTCACCACCGCCGTGCTGCGGGTCTGGCTCGCCGAACGACAGGGCACCCCACCCGGACCGCTGTTCCCAACCGCCACGGGCACACCGCTTAGCCGCGACGCCATCGAGCACCGCATCGCCCTCCATGTCCGCAAGGCCGGCGAGGCATGCCCGTCGATCCGAACCAAGAAAGTCACCGCACACACCCTGCGGCACACCGCCGCCATGCGGCTCCTGCTCTCCGGGGTCGATGTCACGGTGATCGCTTTGTGGCTTGGCCACGAGCAGGTGTCCACGACGAACGTCTACCTGCACGCCGACATGTCCCAGAAGGAGCGGGCGATCGCGCGCACCACCCCACCGAACACCACACCGGGCCGCTATCGCCCACCGGACGCGGTGATGGCCTTCCTCGAGGCCCTCTGATTATGCCGACCGCTTCCGCCCGTCCACCCCCGCTGAGCAGCAGGTTCTCACCGAGGTCGGCATAACCCAGAGGTCGGCATAATC
>JALYQB010000078.1 GCA_030856045.1 Actinomycetota bacterium | reverse complement strand
CCGTGTCGTTCCTCGGCGACGCGCTGAGCCTGGTGGCGCTCATGCTCCACGTCGCCGAGACGACGGGCCAGGCGCTGGCGGTGGCGACGCTGCTGCTGGTCGGTGACTTCGCCCCCGCCCTGCTCGGGCCGCTGACCGGCACGATCAGCGACCGCTTCAACCTCAAGCGGGTCATGGTCGGCTGCGAACTCGTCCAAGCGGGCCTGATGGTCGTGATCGCGTTGTGGCTGCCGTCCTTGCCGCTGCTGCTCGCCCTGGTCGCACTGCGCGCGATCGCCGGGCAGATCTTCCAGCCGGCATCGCGCGCCGCGGTCCCGGCCGTGGTGGGTGATCGGGACCTGGAGAGCGCCAACGCCGCGATCGGGATCGGCACCAACGGCGGCGAAGCACTCGGCCCGCTGCTCGCCGCGCTACTGGTGCCGATCCTGGACACGCGTGGTGTCCTGCTCCTCGACGCCGGCACGTTTCTCGCCTCAGCGGCGCTGCTCACGTTCCTGCCGTCGCTGACACGAGACTCGCCCACCGGCACCGGACGGGGGACCTTCCTGGACGACACCGTGGCCGGGTTGCGCTACATCTGGGCCACCCCGATGATCCGGGCGATCGGCCTCGGCTTCTTCGCGATCGTCGCATTCAACGGCATCGACGACGTCGCACTGGTATTCCTGGCCACCGACACCCTCGGCGGCGGTGACTCCGCGGTCGGGCTGCTGCTGGCCGCGGTCGGCATCGGGCTGTTCCTCGGATACGCGCTGCTCGCCCGACCACACCCCCAGGTCGCGATGGGGACGTTGCTGCTGGCCGGCTTCGCCATCAGCAGCGCCGGGAATCTCCTGACCGGGCTGGCCTGGGCCGTCGTCGCCGCCTTCGCCGTGCAGACCATCCGCGGGCTGGGCATCGCCGCGATGGACGTCGCGGTGAACACCCTGCTGCAGCGCAGCGTGCCCCGCGACCTGCTCGGCCGCGTCTTCGGCAGCCTCTACGGCGCCATCGGGATCGCCGCCGCCCTGGCCTACCTCCTCGGCGGACTACTCATCGACCTCACCAGTCCGCGCATCGCGTTCCTCGTCGGCGGCACCGGCGGGCTGCTCGCCACACTCGCCGTCGCAGCAGCGTTCCACCACAGCGCCAGCAAACCCTCGAACCAGTAGCACGGCCGCGTGACAATCACGACAGGTGGTAGGCGGATCCGCGTACGGAACGCCAGGCAGCCGCTGATTGGCCACACCCTCGCGGGCAACTGATCCGCCGCGCCGGGCAGCTATCGTGGTCGGCATGACCGCCGCAGCCACCCGGCCGCCGTTCGCCGCCGCCTCCCCGGCTGAGATCCGCGCGGCCGTCGTCCCCGAGGAGCGCTCCAGGTTCGACCGCGAGTATCGCCAGGCGCTCGAGGTGGCGGCTGAGACGTTCAGCCTTGAGGAACTCGAGGCGACGTTGGAGTCCTGGCGGCGCATCGCGTGGATGTGCACCGACCCTGATCGCTACCGACAGATGTGGCGGCGCGCCGCGACGCTATACACCCGCGGGGACATTCCCGCGGAGGAGGCGCTGCCCGTCACCAAGGCCCGGCTCGGCTACTGACCCGGTGTCCAGCGTCACTACCGACGAGCAGACCGACCAACAGATCACCGCGCTGCCTGCCGAAGCGCTGGGCTCCTTCGCCGAGGCGCGAACGCTTCGTTGCACTCAACGCCGACAACCGTAGGTTGACGTTAAAGTATCGACAACTTACGGTTGTCGCATGACGACACCGACCCGCATGACCAACGCGGTCCGGCTCGACGAGCTGATCGAAGCCATCAAGAAGGTGCACCCTGACACTCTCGATCAGCTCTCCAACGCCATGCTGGCGGCCGACCACCTCGGTGACGTGGCGGACCATCTCATCGGCCACTTCGTCGACCAGGCACGTCGTTCCGGGGCCTCCTGGACAGACATCGGCAGGAGCATGGGCGTCACCAAACAAGCGGCCCGCAAGCGCTTCGTGGCGAAGGACTCCGGCTCCGATCTGGATCCCAACCAGGGATTCAACCGCTTCACCGAGCGGGCCAGGAACGTCGTGATGGCCGCGCAGAACGAAGCACGCGCAGCAGGAAACGGCGAGATCCGTCCCGAGCACCTCGTGCTTGGCCTCCTGACCGAGCCGGACGCGCTTGCGGCGCAGGCGATCGTTGAGCAAGGCGTGGCGCTCAAGCACGTGCGGGACACCGTCGTGGGGGTACTGCCGACAGCGGGCCGACCAGGTTCCCGATCTCATCCCCTACGACGCGAGCGCTCGCAAAGCCTTGGAGCTCTCGTTCCGAGAGGCACTACGGCTGGGCCACAACTACATCGGAACCGAGCACATCCTGCTCGCACTCTTGGAAGTCGGGGACGAGACAGACGTGCTCGCCGGCCTTGGGATCGACAAACCGACCGCAGAGGTTCACATCGCGGCTGTCGTGGCCGCCGAACACGCCGAACACGAGCAGGATTGACCCAGCGCGCGACCAAGCGTCGCTGGCGGGAGCACGTAGGTTTGTGCCGTGATCGTGGCGCGCACCGACGTCGTCGGCAGTCTGCTACGGCCGCGCGAGCTGCTCGAGGCGCGGGAGCTCCTGAAGCGCGGTGAGATCGGTTCGCCCGAGTTCAGGCGGGTCGAGGACGCGGCGGTCGACGCGGCGATCCGCCTGCAGGAGGACGCCGGTCTCGCCGTGGTCACCGACGGCGAGATGCGTCGCCTGTCGTTTCAGAGCCAGCTCACCGAAGCGGTCGAGGGCTTCAGCGACTGGGATCTCGACGCGTTCCTGTGGGGCGACTGGCAGGGCGACGAGGTCGGGGACAAGCGCATCGAACGCCCCCCGATCGCCGTCTTGGGCAGGCTCCGGCGCCGCCGCTTCCTGTCCGCCGAGGAGTTCGCGTACGCGCGCGGGCGGACCGAGCGGATCGTCAAGGTCACGCTTCCGAGCCCGAGCCTGTTCGCCAACTTCTACGATCCGGAGCGGTCACGCGGTGCCTATCCGAGCCTGGAGAGCTTCCTGGCCGAGGTCGCCGAGATCCTGCGCGAGGAGGTCGATGAGCTCGTGCGCCTGGGCTGCGAGTACGTCCAGCTCGACGCTCCGCACTATCCACTCCTCCTTGATTCCGCCTATCGCGACTTCTACGCCAGCAGAGGCTGGCCGGCCGAGCGCTGGCTCGACCTCGGACTCGAGCTCGACAACGTCGTCTTCGGGGAGCGTCCCGGCGTTGCGTTCGGCTTCCATCTCTGTCGCGGGAACCAGCAGAGCCGCTGGCTGGTCGAGGGCGGCTATGACTGGCTCGCGCAGCGCCTGTTCCCGCGCGTGCACGCCGAGCGGCTCCTCCTCGAGTACGACGACGAGCGCTCCGGCGGATTCGAGCCGCTGGCGGCGGTGCCGGAGGACAAGACCGTCGTCCTCGGGCTTGTCACGACCAAGACCGGGCGGCAGGAGACCGTCGACGGGCTCGAGACGCGTATCCGCGAGGCGGCGCGCCACATGCCGCTTGAGCGCCTCGCGCTGTCTCCCCAGTGCGGATTCGCTACCTCTATCCTCGGCAACGCGCTCTCCGCCGCCGACCAGCAGGCCAAGCTCAAGACGATCGTTGCGGCCGCCGAGCGCGTCTGGGGATGACGGTCGTTCTCACACGCAGCAACCTGACGCTCGGAACGCGGCTGATCCTGCGCTAGGAACGCCCGCAAGTGCCGTACCAGCTTCACTCGAAGCGGTCCGTATGCGCGGCGATGATCCGGTCGCCGTCGTCAACGCCGCCAGCACACGATTCGCGAGCTCGTGGCGACCGGCGGCGTAGGCGGGATCGACCGCGACCACCCGGGCGTCGGTCTCGGCGGCGAAACCTTCCCTGACCCCAGGGGCCGGGCGCAAGTACCGCCCGAACCGGGTGCCTTCGCTGCAGAGCCCGAGTGCCCGGCCGGGCACTCGCCGCTGGAAGCCTGTCGATAGGCTCGTATCCTGTCCGCTGGATCAGTGTCCTTCCACGTAGGCGGCGGCATGCGGGAGGAGTTGACCTCGGTAGGAGACGTCACGTCTGCCTCTGATGATGACTCGCTGCTGGTGTGGGCGGCGCAGGGTTTCAGTGCGCGCGTTCGCGCGTGGGAGCACCAGCAGGCGGTTGCCGTCGCCTGCCCCCAGCTGTTCAAACGCAACCGTCTTGTCGTTCGGGGCATGGGTGATGCCGCTGCCGACCTCGTGCGCCACGCCCACGCCGAGCTGGGCAGCAGCTATCACATTCTCGCGGACGCGTCGCTGCTCGTCGAGCTGACAGCGCGCCTGCCCGGGCTGCACCTCAGACATGTGGTTCTCGGTTGGATGGAGATCACCGGTCCGCTCACCGATCGGACGACGACGACCGGCGCCGGCTGGCTGCCCGACGCCGAACTCGACGATGTGCGCCGGCTGCTCGACGATGCGTTTCCGGAGTCGTACGCGCACCCGGACGAGCCAGGGGTGCTGCGGTGGTCCGGGATCCGGCGGAACGGGGCACTCGTGGCCGCCGCCGCGGAGGCGTGGAGCGCACCGCAGGTCGGGTTCGTCGCCGGGGTGGTGACGACGCCGCGGGCGCGCGGGTGTGGCGTCGCCACCGGCTTGTGTCACTTTCTGCTGACCGAGCTGGTCCAGGATCGCGGGCGCGCCGCGCTCATGGTCGATGGGTGGAACGCGACGGCGATCGGCTTGTATGCCCGGCTCGGGTTGCGTTACCGGACTCTCGGCGGCGGAAGGCTCGCTGGCCGCAGTTGAGCGTCGCCGCTGGATGACGCGTGCGTCCGCGTCCGCGCTCCCGGCGACGACGAGGTGGCAGGCCGCGACATGGATGCATGTCGCTGTCGTGGTGGGCTCCCTGACCGCGATAGGTATCCATGTCGCGGGATGGGTCAGTTGCTGACGCCGAGCTCGCGCGCAATCACCATCCGCTGGACCTCGGAGGTGCCCTCGCCGATCTCGAGGATCTTCGCGTCGCGGTAGAAGCGACCGACCGGGAACTCGTTCATGAAGCCGTAGCCGCCGAAGATCTGGGTGGCCGCACGGGCGTTGTCCATCGCGGCGCCCGAGGACACCAGTTTCGCGATCGCGGCCTCCTTCTTGAACAGCTCACCGCGGTGCATCCTGCTCGCCGCGTGGTAGTAAGCCAGCCGCGCGGTGTGCGCGCGGACCTCCATGTCCGCGAGGGTGAACGCGATCGCCTGGTAGTGCCCGATCGCGTGCCCGAACGCCTCCCGTTGACGGCTGTAGCGCACGCATTCGTCGACGCAGCCCTGCGCGAGCCCGACGCCGAGCGCGGCGATCGCGATGCGCCCCTCGTCGAGGATCCGCAGGAACTGCGCGTACCCGCGGCCGCGTTCACCGAGCAGATTCACCGCCGGCACCCGGCAGTCGGTGAAGGACAGCCCGCGGGTATCCGAGGCGTTCCAGCCCACCTTCGAGTACTTCGGCGCGACCGAGAACCCGGGCGTGCCCGCGGGCACGAGGATCGTCGAGATGTCCTTATGGCCGTCGGCTCGCTGCCCGGTGACCGCGGTCACCGTGACGAGCGACGTGATGTCGGTGCCCGCGTTGGTGATGAACGCCTTCGAGCCATTGATCACCCAGTCACCGCCGTCCACCGTCGCGGTGGTGCGGGTGGCGCCCGCGTCGGACCCGCCGCCGGGCTCGGTGAGGCCGAACGACCCCAGCTTCCGCCCCGCGCACAGGTCGGGCAGCCACTCCTGCCGTTGGGCGTCGGTGCCGAAGCGGTACACCGGCATGGCGCCCAGGCCGACCCCGGCCTCCAGCGTGATCGCGACCGAGGAGTCCACGCGGCCGAGCTCCTCGAGCGCGAGGCACAGGGCGAAGTAGTCACCCCCCATACCGCCGTACTCCTCGGGGAACGGCAGCCCGAACAGGCCCATCGAGCCCATCTTCGCGACCAGGTCGTACGGGAACTCCTCCCGCTCGTAGAAGCCGCCGATGACGGGCGCGACCTCCTCGCGGGCGAACTCCGCGACCGTTTTGCGCAGGTCGTCGTACTCCTCGGGCAGCCGGTGATCGACCATCTCGCTCATTCCTCGGTGACGGCCACGGTGACGAGGACCTCGTCGACCGCGACCTGCTGTCCGGCACGCACCCGGAGGTCGGCGACCACGCCGCTCACCGGAGCCGTGACCGCGTGCTCCATCTTCATCGCCTCGACGACCAGCAGGGACGTCCCCGCGGCCACGTCATCGCCCTCGGCGACGGAGACCGCGAGCACGGTCCCGGGCATCGGGCTGCGCAGGACGCCGTCGGCGGCGGCGTCGTGCTCGGTGCGTGCGGCTGCCAGTGGCTCGGACTCGGTGAGCGCGAACGTTCGTCTCTCGTGCCCGAGCCAGCAGACGTTGCCGTCGCGGGCGTAGGCGTAGCGCCGGGTGCTCCCGGCGTAGGTGACCGCCAGCTCGTCGCCCGACGCCCGCGCCGAGGCCGCTACCGGTTTCGTTTCGCCGACGGCCACCAGCGCCTCGGCCGCCCGGCCCCGCACGCGGACGTCGACGGGCTCGTGGCCGGGGGTCTCGATGCGTCTGCGCGACCACGCCGGCTCGCCGACCCGCCAGCCCGACGGCACGTCCCACGGGTCGACGACCGGGCCCGCCGGCTCCAGCTCCAGCATGCGTTGGAGGGCGGCGGCCGCGTACACGTCGTCGGGGACGTCGTCGGTCACGAGGTCGTCGAGCCGGCGCGCCACGAGCCCGGTGTCGAGCCGCCCGGCCACGACGTCGTCGTCGCGCAGCAGGGCACGCAGGAACGCGATGTTGGTCGGCACGCCCAGCACGACCGTGCGCGCGAGAGCACCGACGAGCCTGCGCAGCGCCGTCGACCGGTCCGGCCCCCACGCGACGACCTTGGCCAGCATCGGGTCATAGGCCCCGCCGACGTCGGTGCCCGCGCAGAGCCCGGAGTCGACGCGCACCCCCGCACCGTCGGGTTCGATGAGCGCCAGCACCCGGCCACCGGTGGGGAGGAACCCCCGCGCGGGGTCTTCGGCGTAGATCCGCGCCTCCACGGCGTGGCCGTCGAGCCGCACGTCGTCCTGCCGCAGCGGCAGCGCCTCCCCGGCGGCGACGCGCAGCTGCAGTTCCACCAGGTCGTAGCCGGTGACGAGCTCGGTGACGGGGTGCTCCACCTGCAGCCGGGTGTTCATCTCCAGGAAGAAGAACTCGTCCGGGCGAGCAGCACTGACGAGGAACTCGAC
>JALYQB010000069.1 GCA_030856045.1 Actinomycetota bacterium | reverse complement strand
CCTCACCAGCGCCCGCGGCCACCACATCCCCGCCATCGACGCCATCCACAACGCCCTCACCGGCAACCCCTGGCTCCCCACACCCGCAACCGCCTGACACCACGGCTCACCCGTGAATGGACACCCTGAAACTGGGATGGTCGTACCGGTGACGGGGGTCTCAATCCGTCGGCATCACCGGCACGGCCATCACCCCTGCCATCAGGGGCCGGCGGAACGCTACGCTCAAGACGTGATCAGGAACGAACCTCCACCTTATGCGAACCAGTAGTTCGTAGATCTTGGAACTACCCATCCAGCAGACCGATCCGTCCGGCGAACTCTCGCACCTCAGACGCATAGGAAGGCTTGGCACGCTTTATCAGGGCAGCCACCATGCCGCGCACATCCTGCTTGTAACGGAAGTCTTGCGGCCGGAGCTGCTCTGCCATCCTGAGGTGAACGAAAACGGCGGTATCGTTGCCCTTGCACTCGTAAGCTTTAGCCACATGGTACAGGTGGGTACAGCGCCGCTCCATCGAAGCGACCTTGGAAATATCCACGTCATCGGCCAGACGGACCACGTCAGACATATCACCGGCCTCAAGAGAGACCGAAACGGCGTGAATACTCACGTTGGTCGGCCCGAAGAAGATATTATGATAGTTCTGGCCCTCGCCTACGCGCTGTGCCGCTGGCATGGCTTTGTCTCTTAGAAGTTCACGCGCCCGCCATGGATCGCCAATACGGGTAGCCGCTATAGCCGCGCACAGGATAAGCCCACCGTAAATAGAGTGATGTTCTGGCGTACCGTCCGGCAGCGATGGTTCTAGCTTCTCAGCACCCAGCATGGCAACGTCAAGCGCTCCATGCGGCATATCGTCCGAGAGAATAGTTTGCCCTAGCGTCCAAGATGCAGCGGCCAATGTCAGTAGGTCTTCGGCTTCTTCGGCATAGCGCATAGTGCGGTCGGCTATAATGCCACAGAGGTCGATACGTCCGGCGTGCTTCACGACGCCGCGAGCAAGATGATAGAGGCTATAGGCAAGCCGGCAGCTTTCAGGCGAACGGCCCGACTCGCGTACTAACTCCTCAATCTCCACGATAAGCCCCGGTAGGACGGTAAGCACATCGGTGTACGCCGTCTGCGACGTATACCAGGCATCCGATGCGGCCCGGATCCTAGCCGCCAAGTCGTCCGGTTCACCCGCACCGGTTTCAAGCGGCACGGTGCCATACGTGAAAAGGGCGCGCTCTATCTTCGCCAGCCTGGGGTTGACTGTCCCCTCATGGTCTTCGCTGGGCGCTTCGCCCAGTAAAGCCGACGTGCGCACACCAAGCGCTTTAGCGAGGGTTCTTAGAACTGGTATGGATGGGGTCTTAGTCCCGGCCTCTATCATCTCCAAGTATCGCACAGTAATACCGGCATGAGTGGCGAGTGACACCGTGCTCTTGCGCCGGTCGATGCGGTACAGGCGGATGAGCGCTCCGGTGGGCATGTCTGGCACGGCGGTACCTCCCTGGTGACCTCTACGCCCCAGGGTAGCTACGGGCTGATAGGCGCCACGGCAGGGGGCTGAGCTACGAGGATGGCGCTCAAGGTCGTACTCAGTGGTCACCCGGGCGTTGGCAGTGCAGGCACCAGTACAGCTTTCGGGCGGCGAGCACGGCGGTCGCGATCGGTGTGCCGCAGACCAGGCACGGCTCGCCGGCACGTCGGTAGACGTACACCGCCCTGGCGCCCGGTGCGGCCAGCCGCCGGTGCTCGGGCAGCAGCGTCACGATCCGGCCGCGGCGCACGCCGTCGCGCAGCAGCGCCACGAGGTCGCGCCACACCGCGTCCCATCCCTCGGCAGGCAGCTCACGCCCGGGCAGCAGCGGGTCCAGCCGGTGCCGGAACAGCACCTCGGCGCGGTAGACGTTACCGATGCCTGCCAGCACCGACTGGTCCATCAGCAGCGTCGCGATCGGCGTCCGAGACCGGCTGATCCGCGCCCACGCCCTGGCCGGGTCGGCGTCGCGGCGCAACGGATCGGGCCCCAGCCGGGCGCGCAACGCGTCGACCTCCGCGTCGGTGATCAGCTCACACGCCGTGGGCCCGCGCAGGTCCGCCCAGTGCGTCAGCCCGACCATGCGCATCCGGACCTGCCCGCGCGGCGGCTCCGCGGGCAGCGGGCCCTCGGTGAACGCGCCGTACAACCCGAGGTGCACGTGCACCACGAGGTCGGGCCCGTACACGTGGAACAGGTGCTTGC
This sequence comes from Actinomycetota bacterium, assembly GCA_030856045.1. Taxonomy (GTDB): domain Bacteria; phylum Actinomycetota; class Actinomycetes; order Mycobacteriales; family Pseudonocardiaceae; genus JALYQB01. The sequence continues at coordinate 1,120 of JALYQB010000069.1, read as the reverse complement.
CCAACGCCTCGACGCGCACCAGCACCCGGCCGTCGACGACCGCGGCCGACGTCGCGAAACGTCCCTGCGGGCTGCACACGGCCACCGGCGAGCCGGCGTAGCGGCGCTGGTGTGCCCGGGCGAGGCGGTGCAGCGTGTGGCCCTCGGGCACCGCGTCAGCGCCCCGGCAGCTCGGGAGGCCCGCCGGAGGTCTCGTACCCACTGATCATCGCGATCCGCCGCGCGTGCCGCTCGCCGCCGTCGAACGGGGTGTTCAGGAACGCCTCGACGATCTGTTCCGCCTCGGCCTGCGTGTGCATCCGCGCGCCGAGCCCCATCACCTGAGCGTCGTTGTGCTCCCGCGCGAGGGCTGCGGTCTCCGTGCTCCATGCCAGCGCGGCCCGGCAGCCGGGCACCTTGTTCGCGGCGATCTGCTCGCCGTTGCCCGACCCCCCCAGCACGATGCCCAGGCTCCCCGAGTTCGCGACCACCCGCCGCGCCGTCTCGATACAGAACGTGGGGTAGTCGTCGTCCGGGTCGAAGGACTCGGGCCCGACGTCCACCACGGCATGACCGAGACTGGTCAGGTGATGGATCAGGTGTGCCTTCAGCTCGAAAGCGGCGTGGTCGGAGCCCAGGTAGACGCGCACGGCGCGCAAGCGTGCCACACCGGCCCGGTTGCGGCTGTCGACGGGGTGCACCAGTGAGCGAGCGCAGCATGGGATCCGGTGCGCGCGTCCGCAACGAGCACCTCCAGGACGGTTACGACGTCCGCGTCGAGTGGGGGCAGGAGGGCGCAGCGCTGCTCGGCCTCACCTGCGCGGTGGTCGTGGTCGTGGACGTGCTGTCGTTCTGCACCGCGGTCGACGTCGCGCTGGGCCGCGGCGCCACCGTGCTGCCGCTGGCCGGTCGTGACGAGCAGGCCGCCGCGGCCCGCGGTGCCGTGCTGGCGGGTGAGCGGGACGGCCCGGGGTGGTCGCTGTCGCCGTCCTCGCTGCTCACGCTCCCTGCGGGGACCTGTCTGGCGCTCTTCTCGCCCAACGGCGCGGCCCTCTGTGTCACGGCGGGTCGGCTCGGGGCGCACGTGCTCGCCGGGTGCCTGCGCAACGCCGCCGCCGTCGCGCGGACCGCGCAGCACCTC
>JALYQB010000056.1 GCA_030856045.1 Actinomycetota bacterium | reverse complement strand
GCTACGCTCGGTGCATCGTCGCTGGGACACGACCTACCCGTGTTCCGGCTCGTGTCGCTTGCCACGTCGGCAACCCCGTTTCTGCACTTGTGGTATTGGACGGTGCCCAGGGCCGACCCTGGTGCTTTCACGGCACTAGATTTCGGGTTGCGCTGGCGAGGGCCGGAGCATCCCGGTTGGAGCTACAGGCCAGGCAGATTCGTCGAGCGGCCACTCGCACGGCAGCGGTTGATCCGTCGGCTCGCAGCTCTAAGATGGCAATGCATCTGCCGCTCACGGCGGCGACGTCCGCTAGCCGATGAAGCTGGTGGGCGGTGCCCGGGAAGTTGTCCAGCAGCACAGGCCCGACGCCGATGCTGAATCTTCCGTCGCTCGTCTTGCCGGCTCCTGACGGCCCGAGGACCGCCACCAGGGAGGCTGCATCCGCCAAGGCGGCTTGGTGCTCCCCGGCGTGCTGTGTCCAGCATCCGTCATGGTTACACTCTTCCCGGACTCAGCTACAGTAAGATCACTTGGACACGGCGATCGAACCATCCGTTACGCCGTGTGGGCAAGCAGTCAAGGGCCGCAAGATGGTGAAAGTAGTGAAAGATCATTGAGGGGGCGCACTGTGGTACAGACACGAAAGGGTAACGAGAAGCTCGCGGCTGTCATTGCTGAAGCTCGCTTGTCGCATGCGCAGGTCGCTAATGCATTTCGACGTGTTGCCGCAGAGAATGGTGCTCGCGAGTTCGCGGCAGTCGGCAGGTCTCATGTGTCGCACTGGGTAGCCGGATCCACCCCGTCAGGGTGGGGGCCGGTCATCCTGGCGGAGGCGCTGTCGCGCCGTCTGGGACGGGTCACTACCGTTGACGAGATCGGGTTGGTGACTCAGACTCTGTCATCGCGAATGCGGCTCGACTGGGATGTCGATACTCTGATGGCGCTCATCGATCTCGGGAGAGCCGACGTGGACCTGGAGCGCAGGCACGTGCTGATATCCGCCGCATACTCGGTGGCCGCACTTGCCGTACCCGTCGGTTCGTGGTGGACGCAGATGGCTGCGCGTGGCAGCGAACGTGCTGTTGCCGGCTCCCGCGCCGTTGGTCGTGGTGATCTCGAAGCCGTCCGTGAAATGGCGTTGATGTTCTCGCGGATCGATCAACGCCGTGGCGGCGGGCACGCTCGCACCGCAGTCGTGCAGTACCTGACCTCGGACGTCGCGAGTTACCTGCGGGGCACATACGCCGACGACCGGGTTCGCGAAGGCATGTTCTCGGCTGCGGGTGAACTCGCCTACCTGGCAGGTTGGATGGCGTTTGACAATTCAGAGCACGCCATCGCCCAGCGCTACTTCACCGTGGCAGTGAAGCTCGCCGCCGAGGCCGATGATGCCCCGATGGTAGGACACGTCCTGCGGGCGATGGCACATCAGGCCATCGATCTTGGTCACTACAAGCATGGCCTTGATCTCGCTGCCGCATCTCTGGGCGGCAACCGTTACCAGCTCGCGTGTCCACGCGAACGCGCCTTGCTCGGCGTCGTTCACGCAAAGGCGCTCGGTGCCGCTGGACAACAGCAAGCCGCAGTGACGGCTTTGCTGCAAGCCGAGGACGACCTCGCCGCAGTGAGTACAGGTGACGAGGAACCATCGCGGGTGTTCTTTTTCGGCGAAGCAAGCCTCGCCCACGAAACAGCTTGTACGCTGCGCGACACCAGAGACCTGACCGGCGCGATCCGTGAGTTCCGCCGCAGCGTCCGCACCCGCGAAGCCACCACCTTCACCCGTACCCACGCGGTCACACTCGGGTACCTCGGTGCCATTCAGGTACGTTCCGGTGACATCGAGGAAGCCTGCGCCACCTGGTCCAAAGCCCTCGGCGCCATGGACGGCATTCACTCGGGCCGGGCACGAAGAGTCGTACAAGACATGCGATCGGCCTTGTCGTCGTTGGGCGGCCGAGGTGTCACGGCCGCCAACGAACTCGACGAACGAGCTGCCGCATACCTGGTAGCAGCGCAATAACACAAGCCGAGCATGACTCAGTCACGATTGCCGAACAAGAGGTGACTATGACAGGCCAGTCGTTTGTGGTAGAGCCCCTCGCCTACGTCGTCGGCGGACGCATCGAGCCGACTGACGACTACTGGGGTGGCACCCGCTCCGTCATCCGTATCGACGGCAACCGCTTCACGGCCGACGCGACAAAGGGCTTGGATGAGTTCTCTCACTTAGAGGTATTATTCAGGTTTCATCTGACCGATCCGGCAGACCTTGATCTCGGTGCCCGTCGCGCACGAGACAACCCAGCCTGGCCAGAGGTTGGAATCTTCGGTCATCGCAACATGCGTCGGCTGAACTGGCTGGGAGTCTCACGCTGCCGACTCATCGGGGTCGACGGACTCGATCTATACGTTGAAGACCTTGATGCGGTCGACGGAACCCCAGTCCTTGATATCAAGCCTTGGTTCATCGAATTCGGACCCCGCGGCGAGGTCCGGCAAGCGAAATGGTCCACGGAAATGCTGCGTAACTACTTCGCCCGAGCTACCGGCGACTGACTCATGTTCGGTGCGCGCACACGATCCTGCTGCGCGCCCTGCGCGCCCACCACCCCGACCTATCGAGCCTCGACCACGTCATCGCGATCATCGCCGGAAGCGGCGCGAGCTGACTGACCGTGAACGCCGGGTGGATCACGTGCGGAGGTCATCGGGCGGCGCGCGGCGGAGGTGGTCAGCGCAGGACGTCCAAGACGACGCGGGGTCAGCCGATGCCGAACCGGTTGCGGAGGCTGTCCAGCTCCCACACGCGGCGCCGCGAACGGCGGTCGAGCACACCGACCAGCTCCCGGGCGATCGGGTCGGGGCGGATGCGCTGTGGGGCCAGCCGGTCGGCGGTGTCCAGGTGCCGGATCGCCTCGGCGTCGCGGTCCCCCTCGCAGGACACCAGCGCGCGGGCCAGGTCGAAGTGGAAGTTGGCCGACCGGTCGACGCTGCCCAGCGCGTCGAGGTCGGGTGCATCACGCAGGGCTCGCTCGTAGACCGCCGCGCCCCCACCCAGGTCCACGCCCACGGCGACCCGCCACAGCGCCACGTTGGTCGGCCCGAAGTGCTGCCAGGCCGTGTTGTGCTCGCCGGCGCGGGCGGCCAGCTCGGCGGCGTGGTTCAGGTGCGCGGCCGCGTCGTCGCGGTGGCCGGTGCGGGCGGCCAGCTTGGCGGCGAACAGGTGCCCCATGCCGAGCATCTCGGCCGGGCCGGTGTCGACGGCCGACGGGTCGGCGAAGTCCAGTTCGCCAGCGACTCGCCCACGATCGCAGCGGCGCGGCGCCGTGCGCCCACCCTCGCCCAGGTCTGCGCCCAGCCGTAGCGGGCCAGCCCGAGCAACGTCGGATCGCCCAGGCGGGAGGCGACCTCGTGCTCGCGGGCGGCGCAGGCCAGCGCGAGATCCTGATTCCCCATCACCTCGGCCACGGCACCGGCTACGTGGCACGCCTGCACCAGGGCGCCCAGGGCGGTGCGGCGGTCGTCGCCGTGACCGGTCGCGGCGGCGATGTGCAGCTCGGTGAGCAGGGTTCCCAGGTCGTGGGCGGCCACCGCGTAGCGGGTCTGATCGCGGGCGGCGTCGGCCTGCTGCGCCCACCGCACCAGCTCGGCCACCGGCCGGGGCGCAACGTCAGCGGGATCATCGAGCGTCGCGTCGTAGACCGCCTCGCGGATGCCCGGCAGGTTCGCCATCGCGTCGGCGCTCGCGCGGTCGGCGGGCAGGTAGGGCTGCCCGGTCAGGTCGGCCACCGCGCAGCTCAGCGCCTCGGCGAGGTCCTCGATCAGGCCTCGCCGGTTGAATCCGCGCTGGCCCAGTTCCAACATCGACAGGTAGGACTTGCTGATCCCCGCGAGCCCGGCCGCGACGTCGAGACTCATGCCCCGGCGACGGCGGATGAGCCGTGCCCGCGCCCCGATCTCGTGCGTGTCCCGTATCACCCGCAGCAGGATACCCAGCCCGGCATGACGGACACGCCGGACCCGACGGGTGGGGACGTTGCCACGCGGGCAACACCCGGCGGGCCGGTCGGATGGCGCTGTTCGTCACCGTCGGGCAGCCGGACGCGCGGTGACCAGCGAGAGCTACCGGGGCGGGAATCCACGCGCGGCGGTGGCGCGTGCACGGGTGCTCCGGATGGCCGGCTCGGTGGGGGAGGTTGGCTGGCTTGCTCTCGGGTGCGTCCTGGGTCGGTGGCGGCGCGGCCCACCGGTGCGCGGTGGCGGGCGGTATGCCGGTGAGCTCGTGAATCTGCCGGTAGGAGAGTCCGCCCTTGAGTAGGGCTGCGATCACGGAGGCCCCGGCCTCGGTGTTGACGTGTCGTCGCCGCCACGCTTCGGCGGCCGCTGTGACCAGGGCGGTGTGGTCGTCGGGGGTCGTGCGGCTGGTTGCCGAGCAGCTCGGTCAGCGCCTCATCGACGGTCACTACGTGCTCCTCCTGAGCTTGCTCCTGGTCGAGATCGGAGGAAGGAGATCCACGGCTTCCTCGATCGGGGGCAAGGTCTCGATCTCAGCGGCGACTCGACCGGCCGCCGACCGGTAGCTGTCGTTGGCCAGCAGCGAGTGAATCGCGGCCGGCAGGCCCGCGACCGCGGTCGGCCCGTCCAGGGCGATGCCGGCGCCGAGTGCGGTGATGCGGCCCGCGTTGTCGGGCTGGTCGCCGAAGATCGGCAGGATCGCCATCGGGACGCCCCAGCTCAGGCCGGTCAGGACCGAGCCGGCACCACCGTGACAGACCATCGCGGCAGCGTGCGGCATCACCTGCTGCTGCGGCATCCACCGCTGCACCCGCACGTGCGGCGCCATCGTGCCCAGCACCGCCGGGTCGGTGGTGTCGCCGAGACCGACAGCCAGCCGGATCGGCAGCGCCGCCAGCGCTTCGATGGCAGCGAGGTAGCGGTCAGAGCCGGCGACCGTGCCGAAGCTGAGGTAGACCAGCGGGTCGTTGCCGGGTGGCAGCCATGGCGGCGGCTCGGCCGAGAACTGCTTCGGTGCACGGAAACGCCGCGTCGTCGGGAGCCCCGGGTTCTCCGGATCCTCCAACGACGGCGGCACCAGCGTGGCGTATGCAACGGTGCGCAGGCGCTCAAGGTCCGGGTCTGCGGGTAGGCCGGCCGTGGCCCGCATCTCATCGATCGCGTCGGCGTAGTAGGCCATACCCCGTTCGATCACGCACGCCAGCTCGATCCTGACCGTCAGGGTGGGCAGACCGGCGCGCTCGGCGGCCAGCAGCGAGGCCAGCTCGGCGGTTTCGCGGAGCACGACGTCCGGTCCCCACTCCCGGATGGTGTCGATCATCGCGGGCAGCGCGGCGCGCGGGCCGAGCCGCGCCATCAGCTCTGCTCCGAGGGCCTCGATCGCCTGCCGTGGCGGCAGCGTCGAGTAGCGCGCCGCGGCGGCAGCCGCAACCTCGGGCGGTACGTCGGCACACGGGCGGTGGGGTAGTCCCGCACGCCGGACGGTCGGGCCGAACGACTCGGGAGCGACGACCAGCAGCTCGTGGCCGGCGCGCCGGAAAGCGTCGGCGAAGGGCAGCAGCGGACGGAAGTGACCGACAAGAGCGTTGGTCG
>JALYQB010000023.1 GCA_030856045.1 Actinomycetota bacterium | reverse complement strand
GCCATCCGGTCCACGTTGATCGGCGCGACGAAGGCCCGGCCGTTGCCGATCACCGCCTCGGCGTAGGCCCGGGTCTGCAGCAGACCCTGCACGAACACGTTGTTGTAGCTGCGCACGGAGGTCGCGTCCTCGCCGATCTCGACCAGCATCTCGACGGCTTCGGTGACGATGTCCGAGTACTCCTGCCACCAGCCCCGCTCGTCGGCCCGCAGCCGCAGCGCGTCGAGCTTGCCCGCCTGCTCGGTGCCGACGTCGAGCACCGTCACGATCCGATCCAGGTGCTCGGAGGTGATCCGGGCACCGCCGGACTCCACTCGGGACAGGTGCGCAGCGGAGATGCAGCGCTGGCGGGGCTGGTTGGCGTTCATCCGCTCGACCAGCTTCTCCTGGCTGAGCTGAGCATCGTCACGGAGTCGCCGGATCTGCTTGCCCAGCCGGCGGGACCGGACCGTCTTGCGCTGTGCCACGGGGTTCTCCTCTTCGGACTCTGCGAGTGGTGACCTACCGGCTTCAAGATCACGAGCGCAATCACCCATTCGGCGGACTAGAAGATCGTGAAATTTGCTGAAAAGATTCAACCGTGATGCTGGTACAGAGCAAGCAACTCGTGAGCAGGCTAGTCCTCGCCCATGGAGAAGCCCCGCATATCCCTCGGCGGTGGCGCGCGCCGGCATCTCCCCAAGACGACGGTGGCCCCGGTCCTGCCCCCCGAAGCGGCCGGGGTCACCGTCCACCGCTGGTTGCGGAGAGCGCCGTGACCGGCCGACACCGTCGCCGCATGCCACTGATCCGGCTGCTGGCGCGGCTGGGATGGCAGCGCGATCCGGACCTGTGGACGGTGCCGTGCCGAGACCGCCACGGCCGTCGGGCGCGGTTGCTGATCCAGCTCTCGCCGTCCGGGATCACGCTCACCGCCACGACCCAGGGGCCGCTGCACCTGACCGCGCTGGAGGTCGGACGGCTGCGGGGCGCCACGCGTGACGCGATCCACACCTGCGGTCTGCTCACCGACCCCGACCGCACCGGGTCACCGCCGCCCGGCTGGCGCGCCGCAGCGCCCACCGCGCCGCTCGACCAACCGACAGCCCAGCGCGAGGTGGTCCGTGCCGAGCTCATGACGTCGACAGCACCGGCAGCCGCGTTGACCTCCGCCTGCGGTGGAGCGGCTGCCTCAGGTGAGCCTCAGCGAAGGAGTAAGGGGGCGATCCACTCCTCGACCCGGGCGGCGGTGACCGCCGGGGCCGTGGTGGTCGTGTCGAGCAGCGTCACGGGCGGGTCCAGCCGGGCCGCGGTAGCGCCGAGCCACGCGGCGTGGTCGAGCGTCTCCGCGATGCGCAGCTCGTCCCACTCCCGCCACGCCGGCCGGGCGCGGAGCCTCGCCGCGAGCACCACGGGCGAGCACGTGAGGGCCAGGTAGTGGACATCCGCGAACAGCGCCCGCTCTGGCAGCGGCTCGATCTCGGGGGGCACGACGGTGCCGCACAGCAGCACGGGCCGGCCGCTCTGGCCGATCGCGGCGGCCAGCCGCAGCCACGTCGAGCGGAAGACCCGGTGGCCGCCGGGGGGGTCGTCAAGGTCTGGATGCCACAGCAGGTCCTGCTCGAGGACGACGACGCGGTCGGCGAGCCGCGGCGTCAGCGGCCGGGCCACCGTGGACTTGCCGGTGCCGCTCGGCCCGGCCAGGCAGAACAGCGGCAGCCGGACGAACGGCTCGCGGTGGCCGCACGAGTCGCACACCAGCCATGCCGGGTCGTCGACGTGCGGCGCCACGGCCCGCTCCCCGCAGGCTGCGCAGATCAACGGGTGCACGACAGGCGCGTCAGCCGAACAGGTCGCCCAGGAAACTTCGCCGCCGGTCGTGGCCGCCGTGGTGCGGGCGGGGCGAGTCCGCGTAGCCGCCACGGTGCGGGCGCGGCGAGTCCGCATAGCCGCCACGGTGCGGGCGCGGCGAGTCCGCGTAGCCGCCACGGTGCGGGCGTGGCGAGTCCGCATGGCCGCCCCGGTACGGGCGCGGCGAGTCGGCACGCCCGCGGTGGCCGCCGTAGTAGCGCTGCTCGGAGTCCTGCATGTGCTCGAGCTCGCCGTGGTCGAGGAAGATCCCCCGGCACTCCTCGCACTGCTCGATCGACAGACCGTGGCGGTCCACGGTGCGCAGCCGACCCTGACACTTGGGACAGATCATAATCGCAGCATAGGACGGAGCCCGGTGTCCGAGTCGTTCTGGTCCCTGCAGGCGGGCCTGCCCCGGCAGTCCCCGGGCTCCGACGCGACCACCCGAGCGATGCTCGACGCGCTCGGCGCCCGCGCCGGGCAACGGGCGGTCGACGTCGGCTGCGGTCCCGGACGCGCATCGCTGGTGCTTGCGGACGCCGGCCTCGAGGTCCTCGCCGTCGACACCCACGCACCGTTCCTCGCCGAGCTCGACGCCGCGGCCAACGCAGCCGGGGTCACCGACCGGATCCGCATCGCGAAGGCGTCGATGGAGGACATCCCGGTCGCAGACGGCAGCGTCGACGTCGTGTGGAGCGAGGGCGCGGCCTACCTCATGGGCCTGCCCGCGGCCCTGGCACAGTGGCCGCGGCTGCTGCGCCCCGGCGGCGGGCTCGCGATCACGGACTGCTGCTGGCTCACCGAGCACCCGTCCCCCACGGCGGCGGAGTTCTGGGCGGAGGGCTACCCGTCGATGCGGACGGTCCCGCAGACCCTCGAGCTCATCGCCGAATGCGGGCTGCGCGCACGGGCGCACTGGGCGCTGCCCGACTCCGACTGGGACGAATACTACGGGCCGCTGCGCGAACGCGTCGACGCCGCGCAGGACGGTGAGGCCGTGCGCGCGGTGCGCCGCGAACTCGACCTGCGCGCCGCCCACGGTGACGAGTACGGGTACGTCGCGTTCGTCCTGACACGGGATCGCGGCGCGCCGGCGTGATCCCGCCGATCGAGGACGAGCAGCAGCGCGTCCGCTGCTACCTCGGCGGCACGCTCGACGCCGGCCGGAGACGGGGTCGAGCTGGCTCACGCACATCGTAGCGCCCACGAATGGTGGAGCCGACAATGATGTGGGGCGTGGCGTCGGTGCGCCGTGGAGATCGATGGGATCGCTGTCCGGGAGGGCTCATGACGGAGCGGGTGGAGCTGGCGCAGGTGATCAGCCGGCTGCGGCAGGAGCTGAGCGCGGCGATGCGGGAGGGTGAGGGAGAGGACCTGCGGTTCGAGCTCGGGCCGGTGGAGCTGGAGCTGACCGTCGCGGTGAGCAGGGAAGCGGGGCCGAACGCGAAGGTGCGGTTCTGGGTGGTCGAGCTGGGCGCGGACGGGAAGGTGGCCTCGCAGGCGACCCAGCGGATCACGCTGACCCTCGATCCGCGCCGCCGTGGCGTCGAGGGCAGGCCGGCGATCTCCGGATCGGAGCAGCCTGGCGAGCGTTAGAGCCGCACTCTGGGTGACGGACCGATCCCGGCAGGTCACGGGGTCGCATCCGGGCAGGTCGCGTCGTCAGAAGAGCACGATACGGGTCAGGATCACCTCGTGGCCGGCCCAGTTGATCCAGTACTCCGCGATGCCATGCCCTCCGGAATGAGGATCGCCCGCCAGTCCGCATCGTCACCCACGCTGTTGCTTCTCTCAAGCCAGGGGTTCTCACAGATGGCCGCGGTGAGGGCGGCGACCACGGAGAACAGCGTGGGTGAAACGTCCGGACCGGGAGAGGGTGTCGCCCACGACCTCCGACGGGATGACCGGCCAGAGGTCGGCCTCGTCATCGCTCACCGGGCGCTACGCACCTGCCGACGACGCGAGATCTCGTCCATGGTCGTGGTGGGGAGGGAGCCAGCCACTGCGGCAGCGTGGATACGGTCTCGGTCCGGGTCGGTGTCGAACATCGCTCGGCCCCACCATGCGTTGAGGACGGCGTCCAACTCCTGCCCCTGCTGTGCCCGCAGCAACTCGGCGAAGAACTGAGCCCGGCGGCTCCCCCGTAGCGCCTCCGAGATGCTGCCGATGCTGTGCTCGACCCGGGGCTGATCAGGCTCGTGCCGGTGCGCGGGCTGTGTGCTCATGCAGTCCTCACCGTGTGGACGGTAGTCGAGATGCCGATGAAATAGGCCCATGGGCGCGGGCAAGCCGCTGATCTCCGGGTCGGAGCAGACCGACGAACGTTAGAGTCCCCATAGTGGGCGACGGACCGATCCCGGCAGGTGGCGGAACCGTGCCCGGTCAGGTCGCGGAGATCATCGTCGCGCTGGACGACGAACCGGGACAGCGGGGCTGTCCATCGCGCCGTGTGAGGGGGACCACTCGGCACCTCCGGCCTGTCCGCATCTCGTGCAGTCGGGCAGACGAAGGAGCGCGGAGATGCCACACTAGGGACGTGGATGCGCCGCGAAATTTCACCGCTGCCGTACACCAGGAAGAAGACTGGTACGTGGCGCAGTGTCTTGAGGTCGATGTGGCCAGCCAAGGCCGCTCGAACCCGGAGGCGCTGAGTAATCTCGCCGAGGCGGTCGAGCTGTACCTCGACGAGGTCGAGGACCCCCAGCAACATGTGGCCGCCACTCCCCTCCTCACCTCGTTCCAGGTACCCGGCGCCGCGTGAGCCCGGCGCTGTCCGACCTGCCCCTCCGTAAGGTCACCCGCGTCATCGAATCCCTCCGATCCCGGCAGGTCAGGGTCGCACCCGGGCAAGTCGCGGAGGTCATCGTCGCACTGGACGGCAAGCAGGGACGGCGGGCTCGGGGTAGTGGGTGGGGCCGGACGCGGTGCTGACGGCGGTGCATGCAGTTGACACTGGGTGGTTGGCTGGTGGGGTCAGAGCCACGATTCGACCGGCTCGGCCAGGAACTCGGCCAGCGGGATGCCGTCCGTGCCGAGAAGGAGCGTGCGGTCCGGGTGGAATGCCTTGGCGAACTCGGCCAGCCCGGAAGGTGTTGCCCGGCGAGTGCCGCTCTTCACCTCGAAGGCCACCAAGGAGCGCCCGGAGCGGACCAAGATCCCAGCCGAACGCCGCACGCATCTCGGCGAACGACCAATGGGGCACCCGGATCAGCTCGAACCGCCCTGTGAGGCTCTCCGTCAGCCCGCGCTGGACCAGTAACGGTGCCGAACCCAGTAGCACCACTCGCAGAGCCGATCCAGCTGCGGTGTCTTCATCCCACAGCCGCTTGACGACCTCGGACCACGCCGTGATCTTCTGCGCCTCGTCGAGGACGAGCAGGCCACCTTGCCCTCCACCCTCCCGAGCCCGTCACCGCGCGCTCGTCCATTGAGTCTCGATCCAGGCCCGGTCACGCAGCGTCGGGTCGTCCGCGGACGCGTAGTGCGATGGCAGCGCCGTCGCCGCGAGGACCTGCCGCACCAGCGTGGTCTTACCAACCTGCCGTGGCCCGGCGAGCACTTGGATGAACACTCGAGGCTGCTGGACACGCTCCAGCAGCAGATCGAACAACGGTCGACGGAACTCTGGCAGGACCATGGCCACATTTTACTCATGATCCCGAGTAAAACATCTCACGATCATGAGTAAGTGCACTACTGACCGATCGCCCGTCTACCGGCACCCGGATGGCCGGGTGGTGGTCGTCCCCCAACACGGCACCATCAAGCGCGGCACGCTCGCTTCAATCCTGCGACAAGCCGGCGTCAAGCCCGACGAGTTCCGCGAACTGCTCGGCTGAGCCCCCACCCCACGCAGGCTGATCA
>JALYQB010000014.1 GCA_030856045.1 Actinomycetota bacterium | reverse complement strand
TGCGCCTCGTGGTCGTCGGCGGCGGCCGAGATCATCGATCCGGTGGCCCGCATGCCGCGATCCCCGAGGACGACGCGGACCGCTTCCAGCCGGGAGCCGTCGACACCGGCCCAGGTCAGCATGGTCGAGGACGGATTCGCCGCGGATTGGGGCCGGGCCTCGCCACTGTCGAGCAAGCCCACTCGGCCTCCTAGCACTGCGCGGCGGGAACGCGCGGAGCCTAACGTCAGCCCGTGGGCACCAGCCGGTACCCCTGCCGCCCGTACCGCGGTAGGCTGCGTGCCGGACGAGCGCCCATACCGGCTGCTCGGCCGCCGACCGAGATCCGCTCACTGGTTTGCACCACGCGCCCGCAGCCTTCTGCGCTGCTGGCACCGCGCGTGGGAGCAGCCCTCGCAGCGGCCCGTGTGATCCATCTGAAGAGGGACGCCATGCGCACGCCCGTCACCGACCGCCGACCGCGGGCCGGGATGACCATCGCACCGAGGCACCGGCAGAACCGGCCGATGCCGATGAGCGCCGTCGCGGTACGCCGTGGCCGGTTCGGCGAGTTCGAGCTCCGCCCCGTCCGCGAGCACGCCGTCGAGGCCGTGCCCAGCGAGGACACCACCGAGGACACCACCGGGACCTGAGGCCCGGAGCCGCCGTCTCCTCGGCGTCGGCGGATCGCGTGCGCCCCCACGTACCGGTCTGCGCCCACTCGTGCGGCCGCGTTCGGGTCACGCGGTAGCCATGTCGGACGCCGGGTACGCGCGCCGGCTCCCGTCGCGCCGCTACGGCTCGGCCGTCCTGCCGCTGGACCGGCGCGGCCGGAAGCTGTCCCGGGGCACGCACTCCGCGGTGGGCATCGTCGTGGGGCTCGCGTCCAGGGCTCCGCTGACCCGGTTCGACGAACCCGCAGAGGTCGTGTGGGGGGCCATGACGGCGACCGGGCCAACCCCGGCCGTCACGGAGTTCACCGTCCGGCACCGCGAGCAGCTCGCCGGTCGCGCCCTGGTCCTGCCCTGGACCCCGTCAGCGGCACCTTCGACTCCGCCGCACACCGCCGCGCCCGCGCATTGAGCCAGCCACCTGGAGACATAAGGCGGTTCGGCTATGCCAACGTCACGCGATGATGCCAGAAGCATTGTTTTCGGTGTCCGTCCCGAAACGAAAAGAACGGTGGGTTGGCGACCGCCCGTGCCCAGCTTCGCCAAGCCGAGTCGTCCGGACGATCATCGGACTCGCCACCCCTCGTACGCGGCTCGGCACCGTGACGAGCGCCGAGATGGCCGGCTTGGGAACGTGGCCGGAACGGTCGGCGCCCGCCCGCTTCGCTGCGGCTGACGCCGAAAGGCAGGGCCGTTCACCGACGAGGACGGACCATTCACCGCACGACGAGGAATGTTGTTCTGCTGCCGCTGGTGAGGCCGGTTTCTGTCAGACCTGGGTTCGACAATAGGGGCATGAACGGCGCGCTCACCGACATTCTCGGGACCCTGTCCCGGGGTGCGGCCGGGCTGCTGCCACTGGTCCGCGACGGGGAACTGATCGAAGCCCAGCGCGCACTGGAGACGCTGTCGCGCACGGTGCTGGCCGCGCAGGTGGAGCTCGACGCCGCGGTGGAGCAGGCCGGGACCCAGGCTGAGCACGGGTACGTGTCGGTGCGGGCGATGCTCGCCGACGCCCACCGGCTCACCCCGCGGGAGGCCACCGCCCGCGACCAGCGCCGTGCCCAGCTCGCCACCCGCCGCTCGCTCACCGGGCAGCTTCTGCCGCCCCAGCTGCCCGAGACCGCTCACGCGCTGGCCCAGGGGGCGATCGGGGCGGCGCACGTCGAGGTCATCGCGCAGCTGATGGGGCAGTTGCCCGACTCGTTCGACCCGGCCACCAGCGCACTGGTAGAGGCCCAGGTCGCCGGGTTCGCCCGCCACTACACCCCGCGGGAGACCGGGGTCCTGGCCGCGCAGCTGGTGGCCCGGCTGGACCCCGACGGCGCCGAACCCACCGACCCCGACGATGCGCCGCTGCCCGACAACACGCTGCACCTGGGCCGGTCCCGGCGCGGCCGGTTGAAGCTGACCGGGGAGTTCGACGCCACCGGCGAAGCCGCCCTGCGTGCGATGCTCGACGCGCTGGCCA
>JALYQB010000759.1 GCA_030856045.1 Actinomycetota bacterium | reverse complement strand
GGCTCCTGCGGGGCGACGACGCGGGGCCGTGGTTCCCGTGGTGCCGGGTGGGGCCGGACGCCGTCGCGACGATCGCCGACCGGGCGGGCCTGCGCCTGCTGCACGTCTCGCACCACAGTGAACGGTGGGCGGCGGTCCTGCAGCAGCGGTGATCGCGCGTCAGCGGTACTCGGGATCAGGCTGGCCGGTCGCCGACGCGCGGCGGTCTCCCTGGCGTTGGTTTCCCTGGGTCGGCAGCCCGCCGGCGCGCTGGAGCATCGCAGCCAGGTGCATGAGGTTCCACGACATGATGCGGGTGTTGCGCTTGGTGAACTCGTTCTCGCGGCCGCCGGAGTTCTCGTCCAAGTAGGACGGTCCCGGGCCTGCCTCGCCGATCCACCCGGCGTCGGCCTGCGGCGGGACCGTGTACCCGAGGTGCTGCAGCGAGTAGAGGACATTCATCGCGACGTGCTTGATGCCGTCCTCGTTCCCCGTGACGATCACGCCCGCGGTGCGGCCGTAGTAGAGCGACTGGCCGCTGGAGTTGAGCATGCCCGAGAGGGCGTAGAGCCGCTCGATCACGCGGGTGCAGACGCTGGACTTGTCGCCGAGCCAGATCGGCGTGCCGATCACCAGGATGTCTGCCGCGAGCACCCGCCGCGCGAGCGACGGCCACTCGTCCCGCGGCCAGCCGTGCTGGGTCATGTCGGGCTGCACCCCGGGGGCGATGTCGTGGTCCACGGCACGGATCTCGTCCACCGTCACGCGCTGCCCACGGAGGATGTCCGTGCTCACCGCCATGAGACCGGCCGTGTGCGAGAGCTCGGGCGACGGTTTGAGCGTGCAGTTCACGTACACCGCACGCAGGTCCGAGTAGTCGGTCGCCTGCTCCGCGGGGACGAGTGCGTCATCGGTCACGGCAGCAGTCTGACCCAACCGGCCCCGTCGGTGACAGCGCCCCGCCCGAGTCAGTTGCCCGGTGGGACCTGCTGGCTGCCGAGGGTGACCTGTACCGTGCGGGTGGCGCCGCCCTCTCCGCTGACCGTCATCGTGATCGGCGATCCGGGTGGGTAGGAGCGGATCGTCGCGACCAGCGCGTCGCCGCTCTCGATCAGCCGGTCGTCGACCTTGGCGATGACCTCGCCGGGACGGATCCCCGCCGCGTCGGCGGCACCGCCGGGAGTCACCTCGCTGACGGCGGCACCGCCGGTCGTGGGGCTCGCCCCACCGACCGGGGTCTCGACGCCGAGCAGGGCCTGCGTCGCCACGCCCTCGGTCACGAGTTCGTCGGCGACCCGCTTCGCCTGGTCGATCGGGATGGCGAACCCGAGCCCGATGGAGCCGGCCTGGCCCCGCACGCCGGTCGAGGCGATGGCGGAGTTGAGGCCGACGACCCGGCCCTGCATGTCGGCCAGCGGGCCGCCGGAGTTGCCCGGGTTGATCGCGGCGTCGGTCTGGACCGCGTTGAGCACGGTGTTCTGCCCGCTGCCCTCGCCGCCGGCCCGCACCGGGCGGTCCAGGGCGCTCACGATGCCGGTGGTGACGGTGCCGGAGAGGCCGAGCGGCGAGCCGAAGGCGATCACCTGCTGGCCCACCACGAGGTCGTCCGACCGCCCGAGCTCGGCGGGCTGCACGGTGCTCACACCCTCCGCCCGGACCACCGCGAGGTCGAAACTGGGTGCGCGTCCGACGATCCGGACGGGCGCCTGCCTGCCGTCCTGGAAGACCGCGGTGATCTGCCCGCCGTTCGCGGCGGCCTCGACGACGTGGTTGTTGGTGAGGATCAGCCCGTCGGAGCTGAGCACCACGCCGCTGCCCTCACCCTCGATCTGGCTGTCACTCACCTGGACCTGCACGACGCTGGGGAGCACCTGCTGCGCTACCTGCTCGACCGAGCCGTCCGGGAAGTTCGCCGTCTGCCGCGCGTCGGGCGCCCGCTCGTCGAGGGCGCTGACCGGACCGGTGCCGCCGCGGTCGGCGATCGTATAGCCGACGACGCCGCCGACCCCACCGGCGAGCAGGCCGACGAGCAGCGCGACCACGACGATGAGCGCACCGGTGCGCCGAGGCTTCTCGGCTCGCGGGAGGGTCGAGGTCTGCTGCTGCCAGCCGGGCTGCTGCGGCGGTGAGTACGGATACCCGGGTTGGTGCGCGCCGTACGGCTGCCCCTGGTACCGCGAGGTACCGGGTTCCGTGTCCTCGCTCCACGACGACTGCGGCTGGTCCGGCCGCTCGTCGCCGGTCGGTCCGGAGTCCGGCCCTGGTCGGTCGCCGGGCAGCGGGGATCGGGATGTCTCATCGGTCATGTCTCCACCCTGCCGGGTCTGCCTGAGAGCTGCATGTGCAGCGCCTTGGGCTCTCATGAGGATGCGGGCGGCGGCCCCGGTAGCTCCACGGTGAGCTGGGCACCGCCCCGCGGTGACCTACCGGCGTGCACGCCTCCACCGTGGCGCGCGGCGACCTGCGCCACGATCGCCAGCCCGAGGCCGGAGCCGGGCATGGTGCGCGCGGTGGTGGACCGGTAGAAGCGCTCGAAGACATACGGCAGGTCCTGCTCCGCGATGCCGAGGCCCTCGTCGGCGACCACGAGCACCGCGGTGCCGTTTTCAGTGGGGGTGAGTCGCACGGTCACCGTGCCGTCGGTCGGGCTCCACTTGGTGGCGTTGTCGAGCAGGTTCAGCACGGCGCGCTCGAGGGCGTTGGCGTCCCCGAGAAGCACCCACGGTGTGAGGTCGACGTCGAAGTGCACCCCGGGTGCGCGGCGAGCGGCCCTGCCGAGTGCGCGTTCGACGACCTCGACGAGGTCCACCGGCTCGTGCACCACCTGCGGGGCGTCCTCGCGGGCCAGCTCGACGAGGTCCCCCACCAGCGTCGACAGCTCCTCCACCTGCGCGCGGACGTCGGCGTAGATGTCCACCCGGTCCTGTTCTGAGAGCGTCGGCGCAGCAGGCTGGTCCGAGGCGATGAGCAGCTCCAGGTTGGTCCGCAGTGACGTGAGCGGGGTACGCAGCTCGTGCCCGGCGTCGGCGACCAGCCGCCGCTGCCGCTCCTGCGACTCCGCCACCGCAGCGAGCATGCTGTTGAAGCTCTGCGAGAGCCGCGCGAGCTCGTCGTCGCCGTCGACGGGGATCGGCTGCAGGTCGCCCGTGCGCGCGACCCGTTCGGTGGCCTCGGTGAGCCGCTGCACGGGACGCAAGCCCGCCTGCGCGACGGCCGTGCCCGCGGCCGCGGCGAGCAGCACCCCGGCGCCGCCGACGAGCGCGAACACGAGTCCAAGGCGGGCGAGGGTCTTGCGGGTGCGGTCGAGGGGTTGCGCCACGACGATCGCGGTGCCCGAGCCGGCGGGGACGGCGGCGACGCGGAGGTCGTTGCCCGTGTCGGTGCGCAGTGACTGCGGCAGCTCGCCGCGCGCGACCGCCAGCTCCGGCCGGCCAAGGTCCAGGTCACCACGCACCAGAGCACCGCCGGTCCGGCCGTCGACGAGCGCCACCCGGATGTCCGCGGCTCCGAAGATCGCCTCCGGCACGTCGCCGAGCATCTGCACACCCAGGAACGCACTGCGCAGCGCATCGGCCCGCTGGAGCAGGCTCGCGTCGAGCTGCTCGTAGAGGCTGGTACGGACGGTCACGAAGCCCGCGAGGGACACCAGGGCCACGGCGCCGCCGACGCAGATCGCCGCGAGCGCGGTGACGCGCACCCGCAGCGACATCCGGCGGGGCGTGGTCACGGAGGCGTGTCCCGCAGCACGTAGCCGACCCCGCGCACGGTGTGGATCAGCCGGAGTTCGCCGTCAGCCTCGGTCTTGCGGCGCAGGTACCCGACGTACACCTCGAGGGCGTTGCCGGAGGTCGGGAAGTCGTAGCCCCAGACGTCCTCGAGAACGCGGCCGCGGGTGAGCACCTGGCGAGGATGGCGCAGGAACATCTCGAGCAAGGTGAACTCGGTGCGGGTGAGGCTGATGCCGCGCTCGCCGCGGAGGACCTCCCTCGTCACGGGGTCCAGGCTGAGGTCCGCGAACCGCAGCGTCGCGTCTTCCTGGTCGGGCGTCGAGCGGCGCAGCAGGGCACGCAGCCGGGCGAGCAGCTCCTCCAGCGCGAAGGGTTTCGGGAGGTAGTCGTCCGCGCCGGCGTCGAGACCCGCGACCCGGTCGGACACGGCGTCGCGGGCGGTGAGGACCAGGATCGGCAGGTCGTCACCGGTGCCGCGGAGCCGTCGGCAGACCTCGAGGCCGTCGACGCGCGGCATCATCACGTCGAGCACCAGCGCGTCGGGCCGCTGTGCGCGCAGTGCGTCGAGCGCCTGCTGACCGTCCCCCGCGAGGTCGACGGTGTAGCCGTTGAACTGCAGCGACCGGCGCAGCGACTCCCGGACCGCCCGGTCGTCGTCCACGACGAGGATGTGCATGGGCGCCAGTCTTCCGCGGCGCCCTGAGAGCCTGCTGAGAGG
>JALYQB010000727.1 GCA_030856045.1 Actinomycetota bacterium | reverse complement strand
TGGTGATCGACAACTACGACAGTTTCGTCTACAACCTCGTGCAGTACCTGGCGCAGCTCGGCGCCGAGTGCGTGGTGCGGCGCAACGACGAGCTCGTCGAGGGTGACGTCGACGCTGCGGACGCCGTGCTCGTGAGCCCGGGACCCGGCACGCCCGACCGTGCGGGGGCCAGCATGGACGTCATCCGCGCGTGTGCCGACGGGCGCCGGCCCGTGCTGGGTGTGTGCCTGGGCCACCAGGCGATCGGGGCGGTGTGGGGAGCGACGATCGTGCGCGCGCCGGAGCTGCTGCACGGCAAGACGTCGCTGGTGGAGCACGACGGCACCGGAGTGCTCGCCCGCCTGCCGCAGCCGTTCACCGCGACGCGGTACCACTCGCTCACCGTGCGGGCCGACACGATCCCGGCCGAGCTGGCGGTCACCGCGCGCACCGCGTCCGGGATCGTGATGGCGGTGCGGCACCGGGAGCTCCCCGTGCACGGCGTGCAGTTCCACCCGGAGTCCGTGCTCACCGAAGGGGGGCACCGGATGCTCGCGAACTGGCTGCGCAGCGCGGGCGCCGACGTGTCCGAGGACCGCGTCGTCGAGCTGGAGACGGGGATGCGGCAGCTCGCCGCTGCGGCCGCGACGCCCTGAGCAGCCGACACGCCACCGGAGTGGCGGACACGCGCCACCGAAGTGGCTGACACGCGGGGGTCCTCAGCCGCCGGGGAAGCCCGGTGGGAAGAAGGAGCTGCCCGGCGGGGTGGTGGACCCGTCCTCGTCGGTGCCGAGGTCGATCGTGATCGTCTGGTCCGCTTGGAACGGCGACCCGGGCGGGACGTCCTGGTTCACGACCCGGCCGAGCTCCGCCGAATCGTCGGTCACCACCCCGCGGACCTGGAGCTGACCCGTCCAGCCGAGGCCGGTGAGCCGCTGCTGGGCCTGCTGCTGGGTGAGACCCGAGAGGTCCGGCATCTCGAGCTGGTTGCCCCGCGAGACCGACAGTGTCACCGTGGCGCCTGCCTCGACCTGCGTGCCGCCGTCGGGGTTCTGGTCGACGACCTGGTTCTGCGGCTCGGTGGCGTCGATCTCCTGGACCTGCACCTGCAGGCCGGCGCCCTCGAGGTTGCTCTGTGCCTGGTCGACGTTCGTGCCCACGACGTTCGGCACGTTCACCATGGCCGGGGCGGAGCCCAGCACGATCGCGACCGTGCCCCCCTCGGCGACCTGCTGCCCGGCCGAGGGTCTGCTCTCCACGATCCGGCCGCGTTGGCTCTCGTCGGCCACCACCCGCTGCTCGGCCGGGTTGGGCGAGAGCGACAGCCCCACGTCCGCCAGCGACTGCTGCGCCTGCTCCGGGGTCAGCCCCACGAGATTGGGCACCTCGACCACGTCGGGTCCGGCCCCGACCTGCAGCGTCACGGTGCTGCCCTGGTCGGCTCGGGTGTCGGGCCGGGGCTCGCTGCCGAGCACGCGGTTCACGTCCTCGGGTGGCGAGGCGACGTCGACGCGGTCCACGCGGAAGCCGTTCTGGATCAGCGTGTCCTGGGCGACCTCGAACGGCTGCCCCACGACGTCGGGCACCGCCACCTGCGTCGGACCGCCGCCGAACACGTCGGTGAACAGCAGCAGCAGCACGGCGGCGACCGCCGCGAGCGCGAGCCCCGCCAGCACCAGTGGCGTGCGGCTGCGCCGGCCGGAGTCGTCGAGATCGGGCCGGTGCCGCCCCGAGCCCATGTCGCGGCTGGATCCTGCGGTGAGCAGCGTCGTGCGCTCGGTGTCGGTCATCACCATCGGCGCCTGCGGCCGCTGCCCGGCCAGCACGCGCACCAGGTCCGTCCGCATCTCCGCGGCGCTCTGGTACCGGTTCGCCGGGTTCTTGCTCATCGAACGCAGCACGACGGCGTCCAGCGCGGCGGGGATGTCGGGGTTCTCGTCCGACGGCCGTTTGGGATCCTCCCGCACATGCTGGTATGCGACCGCGACCGGCGAGTCACCCGTGAACGGCGGAGAGCCGGTGAGCAGCTCGTAGAGCACGCACCCGGCGGCGTAGACGTCCGAGCGGCCGTCGACCTGCTCGCCGCGCGCCTGCTCGGGGGAGAGGTACTGCGCGGTGCCGATCACCGCGGCGGTCTGCGTGATGCCGCCCCCGTCGGCAAGCGCGCGGGCGATGCCGAAGTCCATCACCTTGACGGCACCCGCGGTGGTGATCATGACGTTGGCGGGCTTGACGTCGCGGTGGATGATTCCCGCGCGGTGGCTGAAGTCCAGCGCCGCGCAGACGTCGGCCATGGTCTCCATGGCGCGCTGGGAACCCATCGGCCCCTCGGTCTGGACGATGTCGCGCAGCGTCCGGCCGTCGACGTACTCCATCACGATGTAGGGCAGCGGCCCGTACTCGGTGGTCGTCTCGCCGGTGTCGTACACCGCGACGATCGCGGGGTGGTTCAGGGCGGCGGCGTTCTGCGCCTCGCGCCGGAAGCGGATCTGGAACTGCGGGTCACGGGCGAGGTCGGCGCGCAGCACCTTGACCGCGACGTCGCGGCTGAGCCGCATGTCCTTGCCGCGGTGCACCTCGGACATTCCGCCGTAGCCGAGCACCTCGCCCAGCTCATAGCGCTCGGAGAGCAGTCGGGGGCTCGTCATCCCAGGCACCTGACCGTGACCGTCTGGCCTGTCGTCACCGCGCCGTCCGGGTCGATGTCGACCACGCGGCAGCCGTCCTGCGCTTCGGCGTCCAGCTCGGTCTCGCCGAAGCCGACGACCTGCGGCACGTATCCCGCGTCGGTGAGTTTCGTGGCCGCCTCCGTGCCCGTGTCGCCGATGTAGTCGATGTCCGAGAGGGTCGGATCCGGTTCCGGCTGCTCCTCGGTGGTCTCCGACGGCGGTGGGGGCTCCTCCGCCGTCGTCACCTCCGGGAGCGGGTCCTCCTCGGTCGTCTCCTCGACGGGCGGTACCGGGGTGTCGGTGGCCGCGGGCGAACTGCCCTGGGAGTCGCCGAGGCCGCTCAGCGCGTACGCCCCCAGCGCGAGCACACCGACGAGCAGGACCACCGTGAGGATGGTGCCCCCGCGGCGCCGCTCCTCCCTCGGCGGCGCGGTGGGGTAGTGACTCGACGTCGCCGGGTAGTGACTCGACAGAGCCCCGGGCGGCAGTAGTGCCGTCTGCGGGTACTCGCCGGCCAGCAGCTCGGTGGCCGCGGTCCCCGCCATCGCCCCGGGGACGGGCAGCGGGCGCCCGGCGCGGAGCGCGGCCACCGCCGCCGCGAACTCCCCGCCGGTCCGGTAGCGCTGCCGCGGGTCCTTGACCAGTGTCGCCTCCACCAGCGAGCGCACCCCGGGCGGGACGTCCGGCGGGAGTGGCGGCGGGGTGTCCCGGATGTGCATCATCGCGACGGTGACGGCGCTGTCGGCTTGGAACGGGCGCTGCCCGGCGAGGCACTCGTAGGCCACGACGCCGAGGGCGTACACGTCGCTCGCGGGACCGGCCTCGCCGCCCGTCGCCTGCTCGGGCGCGAGGTAGTGCGCGGTGCCCATCACCATCCCGGCCCGCGTGACCGGGGCGGCGTCGACGGCCTTCGCGATGCCGAAGTCGGTGAGCTTCACGGCGCCCGAGGGGGTGATGAGGATGTTGCCGGGCTTGACGTCGCGGTGCACCAGCCCGCGCTGGTGCGCGACGTCGAGCGCGGTCGCGGCCTGCCCGACGATGTCGAGGGTCCGGTCCGGGGACAGCCGTCGCTCCCGGTGCAGGATCGTCGAGAGTGGCTCACCCGCCACGAACTCCATGACGAGGTACGCCGTGTCGGTTTCGGGCCCCCGCCCGGTGGCGGTCTCGCCGTAGTCGTGCACCGCGGCGATGCCGGGATGGTTCAGCGACGCGGTGGTGCGCGCCTCGGCGCGGAACCGCGTGGTGAACTCGTCGTCCCCGGAGAGCTCCGGCTTGAGCACCTTCACCGCGACGCGGCGGTCCAGGCGGGTGTCGTCGGCCTCCCACACCTCGCCCATGCCACCGACGGCGATGCGGCGGCCCAGCCGGTAACGCTCGGCGAGCAGCTGTCCCGTGGTCAGCGTCACGACATCCTTCCTGTCACGGTGCCCCTTGCAGCGCGGCGGCGAGCACGGCCCGCCCGATCGGCGAGGCGACGGACCCGCCGGTCGCCTCGGCGCCCCGGTTCCCGCCGTCCTCGACGATGACGGCGACGGCCACCTGCGGGTCGTCGGCGGGCGCGAAGCACACGTACCAGGCGTGCGGCGGCTCCCCGTCGCCCTGCTCGGCGGTGCCGGTCTTGGACGCGATGGTGACGCCGGAGATCTTGCCACCGCCCCCGGTGCGCTCCTCCGAGGCGATCATCATGTCGGTGATCTGCTGGGCGGTCCGCGGGGACACCGCGTCGGCGACCTGCTCGGCCTCGAACTCGTCGATGGCCGACAGGTCCGGGGCGAGGATCGCGCGCCGCAGCTCGGGCTTCATCCGGACGCCACCGTTGGCGATGGTCGCGGCGATCACCGCGTTCTGCAGCGGGGTCAGGGCGACGTCACGCTGCCCGATGGCGGACTGCTGCAGCGCCGCGGTGTCGGGGATCTCGCCGATGGTGGACGGCGCCACGGCCAGCGGCACGTCGAGGTCCGGCTGTCCGATGCCGAACCGTTCGGCCTGCTCGCGGAACGCCTGCTCGCCCGTCATCGCCGCGAGCTGGGCGAACGCGGTGTTGCAGGACCGGGCGAGCGCCTCGGTCAACGGGGCCGTCTCCCCGCCGCCGCACCGGCTGTTGGCGAAGTTCGGCAGCGGCGTGGCCGTGTCCGCGAGGATGATCGTCGGGTCGGCGGTGAGCTGCGTCTCCGGCGTCGCGGTACCGGACTCCAGCGCCGCTGCGGTCGTGACCAGCTTGAACGTCGAGCCGGGCGGGTAGATCGACGCCACCGCGCGGTTGGCCAGCGCCGCGCCGTTCTCCTCGGCGGTGAACTCGTTCCACGCATCCTGCTGCACCTGGCCGTCCTGCGACGCCAGCCGGTTCGGATCGTAGGACGGCGTCGAGGCCATCGCGAGGATCTCGCCGCTGTCCGGGCGCAGCGCCACGACCGCGCCGGTGAAGCCGCGGCTCGCGAGCTCGTCGTAGGCGACCTGCTGTACGGCCGGGTCGATCGTGAGCTCGACGCTGCCGCCGCGCGGGTCGCGGCCCGTGATGAGGTCGGACAGCCGCCGCACGAACAGCCGCCCGTCGGACCCGTTGAGCACCGGGTCCATGGCGTTCTCCATGCCGCCGGAGCCGTAGCGCAGCGAGTAGTACCCGGTGACCGGCGCGTACACCGGGCCGTCGAGGTACTGGCGCTGGAACCGCAGCTCCCCACCGGTGGGCACCGAGTTGGCCAGCGGCAGCCCGCCCGCGGTGAGCTGGCCGCGCTGGCGGCTGTACTCGTCGAGCAGCACGCGGCGGTTGCGCGGGTCGGAGCGGTAGTCGTCGGCACTGACGACCTGGATGTAGGTGGCGTTCGCCAGCAACAGGACGATCATGCCCATCACGGCGAGCGCGACGTTGCGCAGCGGGGTGTTCACGTCGGCCGCGCCACCATCTCGGTGTGCGCCTCGGCGAGCGGTGTCTGCGGGCGCCGGGGCTTGGCCGGTGCCGGGGCGCGGGCGGAGTGCGAGATCCGCAGCAGCAGCGCGACGAGGACGTAGTTCGCGAGCAGCGACGAGCCGCCGTAGGACAGGAACGGTGCGGTCAGCCCGGTGAGCGGGATGAGGTTCGTCACGCCGCCGACGACGACGAACACCTGCAGTCCGATCGCGAAGGAGAGGCCCGCGGCGAGCAGCTTGCCGAAGGTGTCCCGCACGGCCAGCGCGCTGCGCATCCCGCGGGTCACCAGCAGCAGGTACAGGAACAGCACGGCGGCGAGCCCGACGAAGCCGAGCTCCTCCCCGATCGCGGCGGTGATGAAGTCGGTCTCGGACTCGGGCACGAGGTCGGGCCTGCCCGCGCCGAGCCCGGTGCCGAACACGCCGCCGGTCCCGAGGCCGAACAGCGACTGTGCCATCTGGTAGCCCGCGCCGTCGTAGTCGGAGAACGGGTCGAGCCAGGCCGTGACGCGCTGCTGCACGTGCCCGAACAGCCGGTGCGCGACCACGGCGCC
>JALYQB010000711.1 GCA_030856045.1 Actinomycetota bacterium | reverse complement strand
CGCCACGGCGATGGCGAGCGCGGCACTACTGATCGTCGCCCTCGCGGCCTTCGGCGGGGCGACCACCGCCGGGCTTGCCGCGCGGTACGCCGCCACCGACCTCGCGCTCCCGGACCGACGGGCGCGGGACCTCTCCGTGGTCGTGTGGGCCACGACGGTCGGCTCGGTCGCGGGACCCAACCTCGCGGAGCCCGCCGGCAGGCTGACGGAGCTGCTCGGTGGACCGGGCACCGCGGGGCCGTACCTGCTGTCGGCGGTGGCGTTCGGCGGCGCGGCGCTCGTCGTGTGGGCGGGGCTGCGACCCGATCCGCTGGTGCTGGCGCGGGGTGCGGTCGCGAGCCCGACCCGCACGGACCTCGCCGCCGCGTGGGCGTCGCTGCGCGCGTCGAGTGCGGCCCGGCTGGCCCTCGGCGGCATCGTGCTGAGCCACCTCGTGATGGTCGGGCTGATGTCCATGACGCCGGTGCACATGGACCACGGCGGGGTGTCGCTGCGGGTGGTGGGCATCGTGATCAGCCTGCACATCGCGGGGATGTTCGCGCTGAGCCCGCTGATCGGGTGGGTCGCGGACCGCGCCGGACGGGTTCCCGTGCTGGCCGCCGGGGCGCTGCTGCTCGTCGCTGCGGGGGTGGTGTCGGCGTCGGCGCCGTCCACGGGGGCGGTGCAGCTATCCGTCGGCCTGACGCTGCTCGGCGCCGGCTGGTCCTGCGCACTGGTGGCAGGGTCGGCGCTGCTCACCGAGTCGGTCCCGGTCGCGGTGCGCCCGGACGTCCAGGGCCTCTCGGACCTCGCGATGAACAGCGGCGGGGCGTTGGGCGGTGTGCTCGCGGGCGCGACCGTCGCGCTCACGTCGTACGCGGTGCTGGCGGTGGCGACCGTGGTGCTGGTGGCACCGTTCCTGGTCGTGACCGTCGCGCGGGTACGCACCGCGTGACGCTCGACCTTGGCGGGCGGCTTCCTCGCGCGCTGCGTCCTGGCTCAGCGACCCCGCTGCTGCCACCACCAGCGCAGCAGCACCGTGAGCGCGCCGAGCAGGATCACGAAGCTCACGAGACGCCATTCGGTGGACATGCCCGCCTGCGCCAGGACCGTCATCTCACCACGGTAGGTGCCCCTACCCTGGTGCGCGTGCGACTCACCCGTTTCAGGCAGCGGATGGAGGAGGAGTTCGGCGCCGCCCGTGCGTCCGCGCTTGCTCAGGACCACGTTTTCGCCCAGCTCGGCGGCCGCACCGTCGACGACGCGCTGGAAGCGGGAATCCCGGCAAAGCAGGTGTGGTCGGTGGTGTGCGGGGTCTTCGACGTCCCGCCGGAGCGGCGCTGACAGCTCAGCCGTGCCCCAGGCGGGCCGGGACGGCGGTGCTCGCTGCGGGCACCAGTCGGTCACGCACCGCCCGGAGCACGAAGTGGCCCGCGCCTGCCACGAGCAGACCGACGGCGGCCACGACCCAGCCGGCTGCGCCCAGGTTGAGGACGGCGACCACCAGGAAGGCATCGAGCAGGGCGACGAGGGTGAACCCGACATGCGCCACGTAGCGGGGCGACGGTCCCGCCGACGACGGTCGGATGCTCCGGGCGCTCGCCGCGCGCCACAGCATGAAGCCGCCGAGCGTGACGCTCCGCGTGGACGGCGCGGTGGGCGGCGACGATCGATGCCAACCTGTCGGAAGGCAGGTGTGCCGCGAACATGATGCTCAGCAGCAGGGGAAACCGGATCTCCCTGTACACCTGGCTCCGGGTGAGGGTCCAGAAGTTCCCGATCCGCTGCTCGGCCACCGTGACCAGGCCCCAGCCGGTCATCGGGCCCTCGTGTAGCAGGCCGAGCAGGGGCGCCGCGGTGGGATTGATCGAACGGGCGGCCATGCAACTCCTCCTGTCGTGTGCGGGCGGCTCGCGGGCAGGCGGGGGAGGGTAGCGCACCGGCGTGTCACCCTTGCCTCGAACACCTGTTCGGCTACGCTGTTGTCCACAACCGACCGGTTGTCCACAGGCACCGGCGCGTACGGCTCGGATTGTCGGTGGCACCGCCTAGCGTCGGTACCGACCCGATGAGCAGACCGCAGATCAGCGAGGGTGGACCGTCAGATGGCACCAGCACCGGACCGTGAGAAGGCACTCGAGCTTGCCCTTGCCCAGATCGAGAAGCAGCACGGCAAGGGCTCGGTGATGCGGCTGGGTGACGAGGGCCGCGCGCCGATCGAGGTGATCCCCACCGGCTCGATCGCGCTGGACGTCGCGTTGGGCATCGGCGGGTTGCCCCGCGGCCGGGTGGTCGAGGTGTACGGACCCGAGAGCAGCGGAAAAACCACGGTCGCGCTGCACGCGGTGGCGAATGCGCAGCAGGCGGGGGGTATCGCCGCGTTCATCGACGCCGAGCACGCGCTCGACCCCGACTACGCCAAGGCACTCGGAGTGGACACTGACGCGTTGCTGGTGTCGCAACCGGACACGGGCGAGCAGGCGCTGGAGATCGCGGACATGCTGATCCGCTCCGGCGCGCTGGACGTCCTGGTGATCGACTCGGTGGCCGCGCTGGTGCCCCGCGCCGAGATCGAGGGCGAGATGGGGGACTCCCACGTCGGCCTCCAGGCCCGGCTGATGAGTCAGGCGCTACGCAAGATCGCGGGCGCGCTGAGCAACTCGGGTACGACCGCGATCTTCATCAACCAGTTGCGCGAGAAGATAGGGGTCTTATTTGGTTGCGGATCGTATTACACCAAGGTAACCCTCGCCGACGGTAGTCAGGAGATGATCGGCAAGATCGTCAGCCAGAAGCTCGCCGTCGAGGTGCTCTCCTACGATCCGGATCTCGACCAGATCGTACCCAAGAAGGTCGTCAACTGGTTCAACAATGGAAGCACCCCCGAGTTCCTGAAGTTCAAGGTCGAGCGCGCCGGCGGAGGGTCCGGCCGCGGCCGTGCACGGATGGACCTCACGCGAAATCATCTCGTACGCACTCCCGCCGGCTGGCGCGAAGCGGGTGACATCCAGATCGGTGATCGGGTCATGTTGGTTCAACCGCACCGACTCAGTCGCGGTCAGTGGGAGGTCGTGCTCGGAGCCCTGATGGGTGACGGTGCGCTGTCCCCGCCGGTTCGAGCGGACGACGAGAGTGCCCGGTTCCGGATGGGCGACGGTGCGAAGCAGGTCGAGTACCTCGACTGGAAGGCCTCCCTGTTCGGCAACATCGGCCAGTCTCGGTCCACTAACGCGAAGGGTGCGGCCTTCGTCGGTCTGACTCCGCTGCCCGAGCTGGCCGAGCTGCGCCACGCGGTGTACCTCGGGGACGGGCGCAAGCACCTCTCGTGGGAATACCTCAAGGCGCTCACCCCGCTCGCGCTGGCGATCTGGTACTGCGACGACGGGTCGTTCGCGGTGCGGGCCAAGGGACTGCAGGAGCGCACTCGGTCGGGTAGCGGGCGCTCGGAGATCTGCGTGCAGGCGATGAGCCCGGGCTCCCGTGACCGGCTCGTGGCGCACCTCACGGACACTTTCGACCTGCACCCGCGTCTGAGCACGCGGGGCGCACGTCAGATGGCGGTGCTGGTGTTCGCCAAGGACGAGACAGCAAAGCTGCATGAGCTGATCGCGCCGTACGTGCACCCCTCGATGCAGTACAAGTTGCTCGAGCGGTTCCGCGGACGCTTCGGAGTCGAGCCTCAGTTCGTCGAGCCGGTGACTCGGCCGGTTCCGGCACGTGTCCTCGACATCGAACCGGAGACGAACTTCCAGAGAATGGATCGCTTCGACATCGAGGTCGAGGGTTCGCACAACTACCTCGCCGACGGGATCATCGTGCACAACAGCCCGGAGACGACGACGGGTGGGAAGGCGCTGAAGTTCTACGCCTCGGTCCGGCTCGACGTCCGCCGGATCGAGACACTGAAGGACGGCGGCGACGCGGTGGGGAACCGCACCCGGGTGAAGGTGGTCAAGAACAAGCTGGCGGCTCCCTTCAAGCAAGCGGAGTTCGACATTGTGTACGGCCACGGGATCAGCCGAGAAGGGTCGCTGATCGACGTGGGCGTGGAGCAGGGCATCGTCCGCAAGTCGGG
>JALYQB010000678.1 GCA_030856045.1 Actinomycetota bacterium | reverse complement strand
TCGAGGTGCTCCGCCCAGTACCGCCACAGGGCGGCGGCGTACTCGGCGAGCTCGGGCACCCGCAGGCCGCTGCCGGCGAGGGCCGCCTCGGTCGCAGCCGAGTCGAACACCGGCGCGAGGGTGAGGTGGGGCACGACGACGGGTGGGATCCCGAGCTCGGCGAGCACGGCGTCGCGCACCGACATCGCGCCGGGGAGCCGTTCGAGCAGCCGTCCCGCAGCGGCCGCGGCGGCCAGCATCGGCCTGCCCACCCCGGCGGGCAGCACCGTCGTCGCCCGCGGCGCCCCCGCGGCGGTGGCGAGTGCGTTGTAGACCTCGACCACGCCCTGCGGCCGCGGGGACACGAGGTGGAAGGCGCGCCCGTCGAGGCCGGGACGGTGGGCGAGCTCGACCATGGCGTCGGCGACGTAGTCGACCGGGACGATGTTGGTCGCACCGAGATCGGGCAGCGGCATGGGCAGCGGCGTGGCGGCGCGGGGGACCACCTCGGCGAGCCACGCGATGCCGGGCATGAGGTAGTACGGCCCGTCGATCTTGTCCATCTCGCCGGTGACCGAGTCGCCGACCACGACGGCGGGCCGGTAGACCCGCCACGGCACCGTGCAGTGCTCGCGCACGATCCGTTCCGCGGCGAACTTCGTCGCGTGGTACGGCGACGGCAGGTGCTGTCCGGTGTCGAAGTCATCCTCGGTGAACCGCCCGCGGTGCTCCCCGGCCACGGCGACGGACGAGACGTGGTGCAGGCAGTGTGCGCCCAGCCGTCCCGCGAGCTCCACGACGCGGTGGGTGCCGACGACGTTCGCCGCCTGGTTCGCCTCCCCGCTCGCGGTGAGGTCGTACACCGCCGCGAGGTGCACGACGTGCTCCACCCCGGCGAGGTCGGCGGCATCGCTCGCGGAGAGCCCGAGGCCGGGTGCGGTCAGGTCGCCGGTCACCGCCCGGATCCGGTCACCGCCGCCGAGGGCCGCGGTCAGCCGGTCGAGCCGGGACCGGGACGTCGCGCGGACCAGCACCGCGATCTCCGTGCACTCCGGGCGCCGTAGCAGCCGCTCCATGACCCGGCGGCCGAGGAACCCGGTGCCGCCGGTCACGAGGTACCGCATGGCACTCCTCCGCGTCGATACTACTGACGAGTAAAATAGCGCGACGGTCAACCTGAGTCGATCCGCGGGCGGGGGTGGATCCGTACGCTTTGCCGGGGCCAGACGGAAGGCCAGGCGTGCGGGAGGGAACAGGCATGACGCGGATCGCGCTGTGCGGCGGCACGTACTCGAACCCGTACGCGTTGCGGACGTTCGTGGCCGACGCGCGGGCCCGGGGTGCCGAGCGGCTGATGTGCCTCGGCGACCTCGGCGGGTACGGCCCGGAGCCCGATGCCATCTGGCCGATCCTGCTGGCGGAGGGCATCGAGTGCATCGCGGGCAACTACGATGTCGCCATCGGGCGCGGTGACACCGACTGCGGCTGCGGGTACCGCGACCCGCGCGACAACGAGTACGCGCAGCTGATGTACGACTACACCCGCGAGCGGACGTCGCCGGAGTTCGCCGCGTGGATGCGGACGCTGCCGACCGAGCACCGCGAGACGGTCGACGGCGTGGACGTGCACCTGGTGCACGG
This sequence comes from Actinomycetota bacterium, assembly GCA_030856045.1. Taxonomy (GTDB): domain Bacteria; phylum Actinomycetota; class Actinomycetes; order Mycobacteriales; family Pseudonocardiaceae; genus JALYQB01. The sequence continues at coordinate 618 of JALYQB010000678.1, read as the reverse complement.
CTCCACGCTCGTGCTCAACGACTTCTGGTGGGAGTCGCTGTCCGAGGACCAGCACCGGCTGCGCATCGACGCTTCGGGGGCGGACGTCATCTGCTGCACGCACTCGGGGCTGCCCTGGGTCCGACGGTTCGGCGATGGCACGCTCGTGATCAACGTCGGGGTCACCGGGCGGCCGGCCAACGACGGCGCGCGCCACGTCTGGTACGCGCTGCTGGACGTGTCCGAGGGGCACGCGGAGGCCGAGCTGGTGCCGCTGGAGTACGACTGGCGGTCCAACGCCGCGTCGATGCGCGCGGGAGGGCTGCCCGAGGCGTTCGTCGAGACCGTCGAGACCGGGTGGTGGACCACCTGCCTGGAGATCGTCCCGCCGGTGGAGCGCTCGTGGGGCCGTTACCAGCTCTACAAGTCCGGGCTGCCGTCGTTCGCGGGCGCCGAGGCATCCTGGGCCGACGCGCCGGAGCTGCCCGAGGACGACCTGCCCGTGGTGCCGCTGTTCGGCTCGGCGCTGTTCCCGCCGCGGCTGTGGCTGTACACGAACTTCCACTGCAACCTGGCGTGCTCGTACTGCTCGGTGGCGTCGTCGCCGCAGGCCCGGCGGCGGGAAGTGGGTTACGAAAA
>JALYQB010000603.1 GCA_030856045.1 Actinomycetota bacterium | reverse complement strand
CGGCCGGGCCGCACGCCGCCGCGAGGCGCTCGCGCACCGCGGCAAGGGCCGCAGCCAGCTCGTCGCGCCTGCTGTCGTGACCGCCGGCTCGCTCGCTCACCTCAGTTCGATCCACGTCAGCGCGGCGAGGCGGCCGGTGGTGCCGTCCCGGCGGTAGCTGTAGAGCGACGGATCCTCGATCGTGCAGCGTGGGTCTACCCCGATGCGCCCGACCCCGGCGTCGGCGAGCTGCTGGAAGAGCCCGGCCCGCAGGTCCAGACCGGGAGTGCCGCGGCGGGTGCGGCTCGCACTGCCGGGCAGGCGCGCGCCCACGTCAGCCTGCATCTCGCGGGGCACCTCGTAGCACTCTCCGCACGCGGACGGGCCGAGCAGGGCCTCGGTGTCAGCGGGCGTCGCACCGAGGCGTGCCATCGCGGCGAGCGCCGCCGGCACGACGCCGATGCCCGCCCCCACCCGTCCGGCGTGCACGGCGGCGACCACGCCGGCCACCGGATCGCCGAGCAGGACGGGCACGCAGTCGGCCACCAGCACCGCCACTGCGAGGCACGGAACGGCCGTCACGAGACCGTCCGTGACCGGTACCGGCTCGGCGCGCGGACCGTCGACCACCGCAACGGAGCGACCGTGTACCTGCTCCATCCAGACCACCCGATCGGGCGACAACCCGAGGTCGGTCGCCAGCCGATGGCGATTGATCGTGACATCCTCGGCGTCGTCGCCGACGTGGTCGCCGAGGTTGAAGGTGCGGTACGGCCCGCTGGACACCCCCCCGTCCCGGGTTGTGACGACCCGGCGGACCCGGGCGCTCACCGCTTCATGAACGGGGGCACGTCGACCTCGTCGTCCTCGGCGTCCGCGGCCACCGGCACGGCGCGGGTCGGCAGCCCCCCGACGCGCTGGGCGGACTCGCGCACCGGGCTCGTCCCGTCGTGATCTCGGCTCGCGATGCCGTAGTGCTGTGCCGGACCCGGCTGGGGCGGCGCCTGCCGCTGCGACGGTGCGGTGTGGGTGTACTGCCGGCTGGTCGGGGCGGCAGGCGCGGCTCGGGAGACCTGACCGGCATGCGCACTCGCCACGGACCGCGAGGCCACCGGCGCGGGGTCGAGCTTCTTGTGCGCCGGACCACCGGAGTCGAAGCCGGCCGCGATCACCGTCACGCGGACCTCGTCGCCGAGCGAGTCGTCGATCACCGTGCCGAAGATGATGTTGGCCTCGGTGTGCGCGGACTCCTGCACGAGCGAGGCCGCCTCGTTGATCTCGAAGAGCCCGAGGTCCGACCCGCCCGCGATGGAGAGCAGCACGCCGTGCGCGCCGTCCATCGAGGCCTCGAGCAGGGGCGAGTTGATGGCCTTCTCGGCGGCCTGCACCGCCCGGCCGTCGCCGCGGGCGGAGCCGATGCCCATGAGCGCGCTGCCCGCGCCGGACATGACGCTCTTGACGTCCGCGAAGTCGAGGTTGATCAGACCGGGGGTGGTGATCAGGTTCGTGATGCCCTGGACACCGGAGAGCAGCACCTCGTCGGCGGAGCGGAAGGCGTCCATGAGGCTCACGCCCGCATCGCCGAGCTGCAGCAACCGGTCGTTGGGGATGACGATCAGCGTGTCGCACTCGTTGCGCATGGCGCTGATGCCGTCCTCGGCCTGCCCGCCGCGGCGCTTGCCCTCGAACGTGAACGGGCGGGTGACCACGCCGATGGTCAGGGCGCCGAGCTTGCGGGCGATGCTCGCGACGACGGGCGCGCCGCCGGTGCCGGTCCCGCCGCCCTCGCCCGCGGTGACGAAGACCATGTCGGCACCCTTGATGACCTCCTCGATCTCCTCGCGGTGGTCCTCGGCGGCCTTGCGGCCCACGTCGGGGTTCGCGCCGGCGCCGAGGCCACGGGTGAGCTCGCGGCCGATGTCGAGCTTGACGTCGGCGTCCGACATCAGCAGCGCCTGCGCGTCGGTGTTCACCGCGATGAACTCGACGCCCTTGAGGCCCACCTCGATCATCCGGTTCACGGCGTTGACGCCGCCACCTCCGATGCCGACGACCTTGATCACCGCGAGGTAGTTGTGCGGAGGCGTCATCGGACTCCACCTTCCATCGAGCCTGGACGTGCCATCGCGGTGGGCCTTCCTGATCGCCTGCGGTGCTCCGGCCCGCCGTCAACCCTCGACCTCGAGTGGAGGGCTAGAGTTATGTCAGCTCCGGTGTCAAGAGCGACCGTAGGCACCGTCCGGCGCAGGGTCCAGCAGGCACGCCGCGCTTACTGGTCCAGCTTTAGCGCGCCGGCCGCCAGACCCGCCGTGCGCCGGAGGTGGCTCGCCCCGTCCGGACCCCCCGGCGCGCCGCTGAGGTAGCCGCTCGGGCCGATGTGCCGGGAGCCCGTCACCCGGTGCAGAACCACCCGGCCGTCGCGAACGGCCCGGTTCCACGCTGAGTTCCGCGTGACGCGCCAGCGGGCCGGGAACATCGCCCTGCCGAGGAGTTCGATGCGGTCGTCCGCGCCTGCGAGGTGGTGCACGACGGCACTGCGCGGCAGTACCCGGCCGTCGAGGTAGCCCCCGATGCTGACCACGACGACGGGTCCGCCGAGCGTCGCCGCGAGGGCGTCGGCCGCGGCGACCCCCACCACCGCTGCCCCGCTGTAGCCCACGAGCGCGACGCGGTCCCCGGGGCGGTGACCGGCGCGATCGAGCGCGGCCGCGATGGCGCCGGCGAGCGCGGCCCCGAAGGCGTCCCTGTAACGCGCGTCGCTGACCACCACGGTCTGCAGGATGTTGCGGCCGACGAGCATGCCGAACGCCCGGCGCCGCAGCCACCGCCAGGCACGCCCGCTGCCGGGGCGGTCCGTGAGGGGCGCCTGCAGCGGCGAGTACGGCAGGACGTCGGTGACGAAGCGAGCATCGGGGGCGGCGGTGCGCAGCTCGGCGATCAGCTCGCGCGCGACCCTCGTCGGCGGGCGCCAGGTCTTGCCGACGCCGTCGAGATAGACGATCGACAGTGCTCCGGTCGGGTCGGCAGGCGGCGCGGGCGGGGGCAGGAGCGGGTGGCGGCAGCGGCGCAGGAGCTCCCACGGCGCGAGGGTGAGGCCGACCAGCAGAGGCACACAGGCCGGCACGACGATCGGCGTCGCCGCGAGGACGGAGACCGTGTCACGGCCGGTCTGCCGGAGCGTGGCACCGAGCCGGCGCGGGCCGAGCG
>JALYQB010000599.1 GCA_030856045.1 Actinomycetota bacterium | reverse complement strand
AGGTGCAGGCTAACGGCCTGGTCCTTGTACTCCTGGGTGAAGCGTCGGCGTGTCGCCACGAAATTTCCTCCGCTGGCAATCAGCGGCAGTCACGACCGAGTGTCTACAAGATCGGGTACGGTCCAGTTCGAGTCCTGGACGGCGAGCTGCGCACCGCGCAGGACGGGTGTACGGCACGTTCAAGCACACCTACGGCACCGACGAGTTCTGCATCGCTACTTCACAGGAGGCACTGCCATGAGTCCGACGCCAGGAACCCCGACGGCGCGCTCGACCCGATCGATCCTTGCGACGAGCCCGGTGTGGCTGGTGGGCGTACTGGCCGCCGTTGCCGGCGCCATCGTGACGGAGCTGTTCGCGCTCGGCGCGAGGGTAATCGGCGTCCCGATGGAGGCAGGCTCACTAGGCGCCGATACTGCCGCACCCATCCCATTGGGTGGGTTTGCGATGGGGACCTTGATGTGGTCGGTGGTCGGCATCGTCTTGGCGGTTGTCCTGGCGCGGTGGGCCAAGCGTCCCGCACGGACCTTCGTGGTGGCGACCGTCGTGCTGACGGTGTTGTCGCTCGCCGGCCCGGTCATGGCCGTGGACACCGCCACCGCGACGAAGGTCGTCTTGGCGTTGTCGCATCTGGTGGCCGCAGCCGTGGTGATCCCTCCGTTGGCGCTGCGACTCTCCCATGTCCCCCGCCGCTGAGCCAGCCCTGAGAAGATCCGCCGGATCCGCCGGCTGCCCCGCGCACAACCTCGCGTCCCTGTCGGCGAGGCGATGGGACCCGCCCAATCGGAACGGCGCGTGCCACTTGTCGCTCATCGGCATGTGAGTTCGTCGGCACCGGATACCGGGGTGGGCTTCGGGTGGATCGTGCGTCGCGCGATCGCTGCGTCGAGTGGATTCATCTGCTCGTTCACCGATGACTGCGGATCCCACCACAAGAACGCTAACGCCTCGTCGTTGACCACCAGCTGCGGAGCAACCTGCAGATCGGTCCGGTAGATCGCGGTGTACTCCCGGCGGCTCGGCCGCCGCAGATCACACTCCGCGACAGCGACGAAGTCCAGATCGACTGCCCCGATACCTGTCTCTTCCGCCAGCTCACGCACGGCAGCCTGCCGAGCGGTCTCGCCAGGCTCGCGCATACCACCGGGCAGCTCCCACTGCCGGCGCCAGCCGTTGAACAACATCAACACCGAGTCTCCGAAGCGGACGACGATCAGCGAGGCTGGCATGGGGAGCCGACGCTCCAACATTCCAAGATCTGACTCGGCAACGAAACGGACGTCCACCAGAACATTGCCGTCATCATCACGCACCGGAACCACAGCCACGACGACCATCCAACCGCGGACCTGCGTCCCGGTCCACAGCTGGCACCCCACACGCTCGTCGGCAGCGGGTTAGGCTCCGGCCATGTCCAAGCCGTCCCTGCTGACCTCGCAGAGCATGGACTTCCCCCGTTGGTACCAGGACGTCGTCGCCCGCGCTGAGCTGGCCGAGAACGGTCCGGTGCGGGGCACGATGGTGATCAGGCCGACCGGGTACGCGCTGTGGGAGCGGATGCAGCGCGAGGTCGACGACCGCATCAAAGCCGTCGGTGGGCAGAACGCCTACTTTCCGTTGTTCATCCCCGAGTCCTACCTCAAGCGCGAGGCTGACCACGTCGAGGGGTTCAGTCCTGAGCTGGCGGTGGTGACCCATGCCGGGGGTAAGCAGCTCGAAGAGCCGGTGGTGGTTCGGCCGACCAGCGAGACGATCGTCAACTCGTTCTTCTCCCGGTGGGTGCAGTCCTACCGTGATCTGCCGATGAAGCTGAACAACTGGTCCAACGTGGTGCGCTGGGAGATGCGTCCCCGGGTCTTCCTGCGTACCACGGAGTTCCTGTGGCAGGAGGGGCATACCTGTCACGCCACCGAGGCCGAGGCGAGGGACCACGCGCGGGAGGTACTCGACGACGTCTACGGCGCGTTCATGACCGACGTGCTGGCGATCCCGGTCGTGAAGGGACCCAAGACCGCTCGGGAGCGGTTCGCGGGTGCGACGAACACGCTGACCTGCGAGGCGATGATGGGCGACGGCAAGGCGCTGCAGATGGGCACCAGCCACGAGCTCGGGCAGAACTTCGCCCGGGCCTTCGACGTGCAGTTCCTCGCCGCGTCCGGTCGGCGGGAGTACGTCTGGCAGACGTCGTGGGGGGTGTCCACCCGGATGGTCGGTGGGTTGATCATGTGTCACGGCGATGACGCCGGGCTGCGCGTACCGCCCAGGCTCGCGCCGGTCCAGGCGCTCGTGCTGGTTGTCAAGGACGACCCGGAGGTCCGGGCCCGGGCACACCGGATCGTCGGGGAGCTTCGCGACGCCGGGGTCCGCGTTGTGCTCGACGAGCGAACCGACATCAGCTTCGGACGCCGGGCCATCGACGCCGAGCTCAAAGGGATCCCGGTTCGAGTGGAACTCGGACCCCGCGATGTCGCCGCAGGCAAGGCCATGCTGGTCAGGCGCATTCCGGGGACCAAGGAACCCGTCGCGCTGACCGCGCTGGTCGCAGAGATCCAGACCACACTGTCCACCGACCAGCAGACCCTCTACGACCAGGCGCTGGCCCGTCGCGAGACGGCGTCACCGCACGTCGAGTCCGTCGATGAGGCGCTGGAAGCAGCCGCGCGCGGCTGGGCTCGTATCCCCTGGTCGACACTGGGTGAGCAGGGCGAAGCGCAGCTCGCCGAGCACGCTGTGACCGTGCGCTGTCTCACCCGTCCCGACGGCAGCCTGCCGGACAGCGGCGACGAACCCGACCTCCTCGCCTGGATCGGCCGCGCGTACTGAGGCTGGCCACGCGATCCGACCGGTAGCGGCACAGCCAAATGGAGCCGCTCCGCAGTCCCATCCCGCGTCCCAGGGCGCGTCCGACTGCCGGTGTGCACGGTCCTCCGTGCCTCGCAGCTTCCGGGAACGAGATCGAGGCCACGGAGCGCCGCGAGGGTGTGGCGCGGCGCGGTCAGTGGGTGACGGTGGCGAGGAAGGCTCGCCACTGCGCGGTGGTGACAGCCAGGGTGGGACCCCCGGGGTCCTTGGAGTCGCGCACCAGGACGCCGTCCGGCGCGGGCGCGACCTCGACGCAGTTGCCGCTATTCCCGCTGTAGCTGCTCGTCCGCCAGCCTACCTCGACGCAGTTGCCGCCGTTCCCGCTGTAGCTGCTCGTCCGCCAGACGATGCCGTCCGGCTCAGGCATGGTCATCATGATCCTCTCGATCCGCGTAGAGCTCGGTTGCCACGGTGGCAATCAGCTCCCTGGATTGTCCCTCGCCCAGCGCGGTTTCGGCCAGCGCCCCCAGGATGCGCCGGTAGGCGGCGGTCTCCTCCGGCTTCTCCAGGAACAGGCTGGAGGTCTCGCTGTCCATGTACACCACCGGTCTGAAGTCGTTGAACTCCATCAGCGTGAACGGACCGGACAGGCCGGCGTGCGCACCGAGCGAGGCCGGAAGCACCCGCAGGGTGACATACGAGCGGACCGACATACGCAGCAGGTGGTGCAGCTGGTCGGACATCACCGCCGGGCCGCCGATCGGCAGCCGCAGCAAGGCCTCGTGCAGGTAGAAGGTGAACTGCGCCGGCCGCTCCCGGCTGAACAGGGTCTGCCGGGCCAGCCGGGCGGCGACCCGTTCCTCGACCTCCTCGGGCGGCATGTTGACGTTGTGGCTGATCACCGCCCGGGCGTAGTCCCCGGTCTGCAGGAGCCCGTGTACCAGCATCGCCTGGAAATCGTTGATCGCGATCGCCTTGTCCTCGTGATCGATCAAGGTCACGAGCTGCTTGGGCAGCCGCGCACCGTGCTGCTGGAACCAGCCCGGGGTGTGCTGCTCCTGGCAGAGCGCGAGCAGCCGGCCACGCTCCTTGCCCTTCACCCCGCACACCGCCAGCAGGGCGGACACGTCCACCTCGTTGCCACCGCGCTTGCCGGAGAGCAGCCGCGACACCATGCTGGGTGACCAGCCGAGCTTGTGGGCGGCCTGCACGCCGTTCAACCCGGCCTTGTCCATCGCCCGGCGCAGCCCTTCGCCGAGCTCTCGGCTGCGTATCGTCGGTTCGCGGTCGCGCATGTGCCCTCCGGAGGTGATCTCCCGGCACGATAGACCCGCACGACGGGGAATTTCGCAATACCGTCGACTATTCCCCGAACGGATGCCTTGCTTGTCCCCGGGCCAACCCGGTTACGTCATCATCGGTGGAGTATCCGACCCGCCGCATACGGGAGGCATCCGATGGGAGACCACAGCCGATGTGGCAATGAGAAGCGCGGGCGCGGTAGAGCTGCTGGAACTGCTGGTGAGCGGTCGCGGGGGCAACCGGAGACACCCGAGTGGCTTTCCAGCCTACTGTACGCACTCGACGTGCATCCGGTGATGGTGGCCTTCGGGCTATGGGCACAGATATTGCGTGAAACGACGTCGTCTACCGCAGACCACGCATGAACCCATGCGACGCGCGGAGTGTTGCAGTCCCTGTTCTGTCAGGAGGTCGTACCTGGGTTCGGTCGCGCGTGGTCACTTGTCCGGGCCGGTTCCTGGCCGCGCTGGAGCCCGGATGAGGCGCGGTGTTGTGAGGACACCGGAGACAGCGCCGCGAGTTATGATGTTCGTATGACGAAGCGTCGCGTCACTCTCAGCCTCGACCAGGACGTTGCCGAGGCGTTGGAGGCGGTCAGTGGCCGGAGCATGTCCGCCGTGGCGAACGAGGCGCTGCGCGATGCGTTGGCCGCCGAGGCGCACCGCGTTGCCCTCCGGGAATGGCTCGACGAGCTGGACGAGCAGTACGGTGAGCCGTCGGCTGAGCAGTTCGCCGCGGCCGACGCGCTGCTCGAGGCCGTCCAGCGAGGCGACGCTGGCGCAACGAGCGCCGCGTGAGCACCGCGGTGGTGTTGGCCGCCGCCGCCTTCGATGTCATCGACGACTCGCGAGCGAGCGGCATCCGGGCCCTGCTTCGCAGAACGATCGACAACCGCGGAGAGGTCCGCTGTGCAGCGATCACCCTCGCGGAGGTGTGCCGGGGGAGCGCCCGCACCCGTCGAGTGGAGGCTGCCCTCAGGCGAAGCCGCGGCGGTAAGCGGATCCGTGTGCTGCCCACGGACGAGGGGCTGGCCAAGCTCGTCGGCGCGATCTTGTACGACACCGGCTCCGGAAGTGAGCGGATCGCGAATGCTCATGTGGTGGCGGCCTGTGCGACCAGTGACGCGGCGATCGTCCTCACCGTGGACCCGCGTGACATCTCTGCCCTGGCGACCGCGCTGCCGGGCGTCCGATCGTCACCCGCGATCCGGTCTCGCCGCTGTGACGGTGGAGCGCAGCGACGGTGACGTCGCGTCCGGCGCGGAGTACCTGGCGTGCGGGCGAGCGCCCACGAGGAAGTCGGTTGCCGGCTCGGCGTCCGCCACGGCACCGTGGTGGTGTGAGGGTGCGGCTGCTGGACGATCTGGCGGAGTTCGCCGTGCTCACGAGGCCCCTGCTGGCCGCCGACCCCGTCGCACACACGGTCGCGCTCACCGTGATCGAGTCCGGCTGTTAGTGTGATGAACCTGCTGTCTGCGTAGCGATGAGGCCACGCCGCGGAATTGGGCACGCTTATTACCTGACCGGGCCAGCCTCGG
>JALYQB010000581.1 GCA_030856045.1 Actinomycetota bacterium | reverse complement strand
TCGACAGCAGCGTCGTCATCACCTGTTGCGGCGGCAACGCCTGGACGACCCACGGGCCCGCCAGCCGGACGAGCTCGTCCACCAGGTGGCGGCGAAGCACCCGGCGGTAGGCCACGTACAGCAGCACCGCAGCCAGAGCGACGGTGAGGAACGCGGCGCCGATCGCGGCGAGTGCGACTGCCACCGTCAGCACCACCCGTCTGCGTCCGGCGTCGATTATGACATCTTGACCGTCGCAGCGTGCGACCCGCCAGTACCCGCGGGTAACGAACGGATCAGCGTTGCGGCCACTCCGGCTCGTTCTCCACACCCACGAACGTGGTCAGCTGAGCCGGCTCGCCGGGCGCATCGGCGTACTCGACCGACTGCACCTCCTGGTAGAGGGCGAGCAGGTGCGACACCATCGCAGTCCGGGCGCCTGCGGAATCCCTGCGCTTGAGGAACATCACCACGGTGTCGTGCCCGGTAGCGGAGCGTGCGATGGTCTCACGGACCGTGAAACTGCGGCGCCGGAACTCCGCCAGGTCGCCGACCAGCATGCGGTACGTGGCGATCAGCAGCTCGTTCCCACTCGCCTTGACGATGGCCGCGTGGAAGGCCTCGTCGGTGCGCGCCAGCTCGTCGACGTCGCCGTTATGGGCGCCGCGATGATCACTGCTGAGCTTGGCGATGTCGTCGAGCTCGCCGTCGGTGGCGCGGGCGGCGGCAAGGCTGGCCGCCAGGCCTTCGAGGGCCATCCGCACCTCCAGCAGCTCGCCGACCCGGAACCGGCGTTCGGAGATCCAGCCGACGAAGTCGCCCTCCGGGTCGGTCACCGGCTTGCGCCGGACGAACCAGCCGCGTCCCCGCTTGACCTCCACCACTCGCTGAACCTCCAGGCGCTGCAGCGCAGTACGCACTGAACTGCGTGCCACCTCCATCCGCCTGGCCAGCTCCGGCTCGTTCGGGAGTTGCTGTCCGGGAGGGAACTCGCCCCGATCGATGAGGTCTCGCAGCTTCTCCTCGATCACCTCGGGCAGCGGCCGGCGCGCGTCGAGCCGCAGCTCCCACGTCGCGGCGGCCGAGGCGGTCCTACCGCCGTCACGCCCACTACTCATCGTCGCTCCTGTCCCGGCTAACCGGCGCGACCCCGACAGAAAAGTTGTCCGACTGGACTGTACACCCGACTGTTGTCTGATCTCCAGCGAAGTAGACAGACAACAGACGTCTGGCTAGTCTGACCAGACAACCACGTATCAGCAGCAGGAAGGGAGCCGGCCTCGGCCACCACGCCACACCCAGAGCATGGGAGACGACATGTCCAGTCCCGCCCCCACCACATTCCTTGCCATCCTGGCCATCGCCCTCGTACTGATCGTCTGGTGGCGTGCCACGCTCGCCATCATGGGTGCCTTCCTGATCGCGGTCCTGGTCCTCGGCCTGAACGAGGTCATGGACCGCATCGACCTGGAGCCCAGCGCTGTGATCGTCACCGACTCCCCGGTCGGGCCGCCGCCGGGTGACGACGGGAACGCGCCAGGACCCTGAGCCCAGCGGCACCCTGCCCGAACCGGGTGATCCGTGCTGGCGGCGTACGGTGCCGAGGTGCCGAGAGGCGGAGATACGATCGCGATGACCGACATCGAGGCACCTCAGGCCCCTGGCCTGCCCCTCACCGGCGAACGCACGATGCCCGGCGTACCCCACGAGAACTACTGGTTCCGCCGCCACGAGGTGGCTTACGAGCACCTCGCGCCGCGCTGCACGGGGGCCGTGATACTGGAAGCAGGCTGCGGCGAGGGCTACGGGGCTGCGCTGTTGGCGCGCACCGCTCGCCACGTCGTCGCACTGGACTACGACCCACTGACCGTGCAGCACGTCGCGCGTCGCTACCCCGCACTGCGCACGGTGCGGGGGAACCTGGCCGCACTGCCGGTCGGCACGTCCACTGTGGACGTCGTCGCGAACCTCCAGGTGATCGAACACCTGTGGGACCAGGAGGGCTTCCTCACGGAATGTGCCCGGGTGCTGCGCCCCGGCGGCCGGTTGCTGATCACCACTCCGAACCGGCTCACCTTCTCGCCCGGCCGCGACACCCCGCGCAACCCCTTCCACACCAGGGAGCTCTCACCGTCCGAACTGGACGGTATGCTGCGCGGCGCCGGGTTCGCCGTCGAGGCGCTCCTCGGCGTGCACCACGGGCCCCGGCTGCGCGCACTCGACGCCGCGCACGGCGGCTCACTGATCGACGCGCAGGTCGCCGTGGCGGTGGCGGGCGGCGCCTGGCCCAGCCGGCTGCACGGCGACGTCGCCTCCGTCACGACCGCGGACTTCGAGCTCCGCGACGACGACCCGGCGGCCGGTCTCGACCTGCTCGCGGTGGCGACGTCCTGAGCAGGCCGGTCGGCACCTTCTGCCTGGTGCTGCACTCGCACCTCCCCTGGCTCGCGCACCACGGCGCGTGGCCGGTGGGTGAGGAGTGGCTCTACCAGGCCTGGGCGCAGTCCTACCTGCCCGTCGTCGACGTGCTGCAGCGGTTCGCCGCCGAGGGCCGTCGCGACGTGCTGACCCTCGGGGTCACCCCGGTGCTCGCCGCGCAGCTCGACGACCCACACTGCCTGCGCGGGATGCACGACTGGCTGGGCGGCTGGGTCCAGCGGGCGCATCTCGCGTCGCCGCGCCTGCCCGACCTCGCCGCCCGCGAGCACCGCACCGCCACCGCGGCACTGGCGGACTTCGAGCAGCAGTGGCAGCACGGGGCCTCGCCGGTGCTGCGCCGCCTCGTCGACGAGCGCACCGTCGAACTGCTCGGCGGGCCGCTCGCGCACCCGTTCCAGCCGCTGCTGCACCCGACGGTGCGCGACTTCGCGCTCCGCGAGGGTCTCGCCGACACCGCGCTGCGGCTCGGCCACCGCCCGGCGGGGATCTGGGCTCCCGAGTGCGGCTACGCGCCGGGGATGGAGCACGGCTACGCGGCCGCCGGTGTCGAGCGCTTCGTGGTCGACGGGCCCGCGCTGCACGGCGACACCGCCGCCGCCCACCGGGTCGGCGACACCGATGTCGTCTGCTTCGGCCGCGACCTCGACGTCAGCTACCGGGTGTGGTCGCCGCGCTCCGGCTACCCCGGCGGACGGGACTACCGGGATTTTCACACCTTCGACCACCCCACCGGCCTCAAGCCCGCCCGGGTGACCGGCCGCGACGTCGCGCCGGAGCACAAGCGCCCGTACGACCCCGACCGGGCGGCCGAGGCGACCGCGCGGGACGTCGCGGACTTCGTCGGTGTGGTCCGCGCCCGGCTCGACGCGCTCGCCCGGCAGCACGACCGTCCCGGCCTCGTCGTCGTCGCGTACGACACCGAGCTGTTCGGGCACTGGTGGCACGAGGGTCCGGCGTGGCTGGCGGGCGTCCTGCGGGAGCTGCCCGCTGCCGGGATCCGCGTGACCACGTTGCGCGGTGCGCTCGACGCCGGTCACCTCGGTTCACCCGTCGAGCTGCCCGCGTCGTCGTGGGGGTCGGGCAAGGACTGGCACGTGTGGGACGGTCCGCAGGTCGCCGACCTGGCTGCGGACAACGCGGGGCTGCAACAGCAGCTGCTCGCCGGGCTCGCGGAGGGCACCGCGCGGGACGCGCGCGCCGACCAGGCGATCCGTGAGGTGATGCTCGCCCTGGCAGGCGACTGGGCGTTCATGGTGAGCAAGGACTCCGCGCCCGACTACGCCCGCCGCCGCGCCCGCTGCCACGCCGACCGCGCCAGGGCACTGCTCGCCGGCGGCGGGGACGTCGCGGGCTGGCGTGCGCAGTCGCCGTTCGGCCGGCTCGACGCCCGCGGATTAGGAGGGCGGACATCATGCGCGTGCTGATGCTGTCGTGGGAGTACCCGCCGGTCGTGGTGGGCGGGCTCGGCAGGCACGTGCCCGCCGTCGCGGCAACGTCATCGGTCACTCTGGGTGGAGGCGGCGGTGCACGGCGGCGTCGGCCTTGCGGGCCATGTCCGCCACCGCGGCCCGCTGCGCCTGGGTGGCCGCGTAGTCGTCCAGCCGGTTGCGCACGACCCGTGCCGGGGCGCCGACCGCGATCGCGTAGTCGGGCACGTCGCCACGCACCACCGAGTGCGCACCCAGCACGCACCCCCGCCCCACCCGGGCGCCACGCAGCACCGTGACCTTGGTGCCGATCCACGTGTCCGGCCCGATCCGTACCGGGGCCTTCACGATCCCCTGGTCCTTGATCGGGACGTGGACGTCCTCCGTGCGGTGGTCGAAGTCGGTGACGTACACCCAGTCCGCGACGAGCGTCGCCGCGCCGATCTCGACGTCGAGATAGCAGTTCACGATGTTGTCCCGGCCCAGCACGACCTTGTCCCCGATGCGGAGCGACCCCTCGTGGCAGCGGATCGAGTTGCCGTTGCCGACGTGCACCCACCGGCCGACCTCCAGCCGGCCGAACCCGGGACGGCAGCGCAGCTCCACGTCGCGACCGAGGAACACCATCCCGCGCAGCACGACGTGCGGGTGCGCGAGCCGGAACCGCAGCAGCCGCCAGTAACGCACGAGGTACCACGGGGTGACCGCCCGGTGACGCACCACCCAGCGCAGCGACTCGCGGGTGAGGAAGCGGGCCTGGTCGGGGTCGTGCCTGCTCACCTGCCACCACTGGGCGACCGCCGCGATCCACCCCATGGCGCCGCACAGTACGTCCCGGTCTGCTGTGATGGGGCAGTGCGTGCGGTGAGGGTGGTCGGCAGCGTGAATCGCGACCTCGTCGCGACCCTCGACCACCTGCCCGGCCCCGGTGAGACGCGCACCGCGACGGGCGTCACGCTCACCCGGGTCCGCGCGGTCGACCCGGCCGTGCTGCGCCGATGACACCGGTCATCATCGACACCGACCCCGGCGTGGACGACGCCGTCGCGATCCTGCTCGCCGCCGCCAGCCGAGAGGTCGCGCTGCTCGCCATCACGACGGTGTTCGGCAACGTCGATCTCGCCACCACCACGGCCAACGCACTGCGGCTGCGGTCGCTCGCGGGCCTCGGTCACGTCCCGGTGGCAGCCGGGGCCGCGCGCCCGTTCGTCCACCCGCAGCGCGAGCACGCCGCCGGCCGGCAC
>JALYQB010000564.1 GCA_030856045.1 Actinomycetota bacterium | reverse complement strand
AGGACGGTGTGCTGGTCGCCCGCCACGAGCCGGAGATCAGCCAGACCACCGACGTCGCCCAGCATCCGGAGTTCACCGGCCGCAAGACGACCAAGGTGATCGACGGGCAGCCGGTGACCGGGTGGTTCACCGAGGACTTCACGCTGGCCGAGCTGAAGACGTTGCGCGCGGTGGAGCGCATCCCCGCGATCCGCCCGCGCAACACCCTCTACAACGGCCGATACGAGATACCGACCTTCGGCGAGGTCATCGCTCTGCGGCAGCGGCTGTCGAAGGAACTGGGCCGCGAGGTCGGCATCTACCCGGAGACCAAGCACCCCAGCTATTTCCGTTCGATCGGCCTGCCACTGGAGCCCCCGCTGGTCGAGGCCCTGAACCGGGCCGGGCTCAACCGGCCGGGCGCGCCGGTGTTCGTGCAGTCCTTCGAGGTCGCCAACCTGCAGGCACTGCACTCCCAGCTCCGGGTGCCGTTGATCCAACTGATCGACTCCACCGGCGCCCCGGCGGACTTCGTCGCAGTCGGCGACACCCGCACCTACGACGACCTGCTCACCCCGGCCGGGCTGGCCGCGATCGCCGACTACGCCGCCGGCATCGGGCCTGCCAAGGATCGGATCGTGCCGCGCGACGCGGCGGGGTTCTCCCAGCAGCCGACCTCGCTGGTACCCGACGCCCACGCCGCCGGACTGTTGGTGCACCCGTTCACCTTCCGCAACGAGAACCAGTTCCTGCCGGCCGAAGCCCGCAGCTCGGCCGACCCGAACGCCTACGGAGACGCGTTCGCCGAGTACCAGCAGTACTACGGACTCGGCGTGGACGGGGTGTTCTCCGACATGCCCGACACCGCAGTCGCCGCCCGCACCGAGTCCCTCCCCGCCCAACGCGGCGCCGCGTGACCGAGGGGCGGCGCCGCGCGCGTGGCGCGGATTCGAGTTGACCGACGCAGAGGAGTGGGCGTGAGTGGTCGCGAAGCTGAACGCGGCTCGGGGCAGAGTAGGTCCACTGCCAACGGTAGCCGCCGACCTGGCGCGATCAGGCCGGCGCTGACCCTCTTGGTGGGACCGGGAGCTCGCAGGCCACGACGACGGTGCACGGGTAACACGAGGTCGCCCTCGAGACCGCCGGTAGGCCAGAACTCCGTGGGCAGGGTGAAAGCCAGCGCGGGTGAGGACGCGGTGACGCCCACCGCGCTGACGGGGCTGCATCCTGCGCGCGGTCTGCCGATTCCGCCACCGCGTCGCCTGCAGCGCCCCATCACCACCTGATTACGGGCCACACCGTGGCGTCGGCTACACAGTGCGTGTTGCGCAAGTGACAAGCCACCGCAAGGGGGACTACACGGGCAGGCCCGCCTGGTACGCCATCCGCCGCAACTCTCGGCCCATCGCGGGACCGCGACACGAGCTCGCCGAACGTCTCCCTGGCGAAGGGTTACGGTGCAGCTTGTCGGCTGAGATCTGCTCCGCCCGCAGCAGTGCCCGCACCGCATCGTCACGACGGCCACGCAGTTGGGCCAACGCCCGGCCGTAGTTGACCAAGTAGTTCGCTCGCCGCGCGCCGAGCGAAGCGGAGCGGCAGCGAGTGCGCGCGGTTGAGCCGCGCGGCCCGGCCCACCAGGGCCGGCTTGGTGTCTGTCGAGCGTCACAGGTAGAGCAGCAGTGCAGCACACGCAGCGGTATCCTTTGGTGCATGGTCGGGTCCAGATCTCCGCTGTGTAAGCAGCCTTACCTCGCAGGGCCTCAGAAAATTGCTAAGGAGACAACGTCCTGGATGGTAACAGCGTGAGGGACACGTCGAGACGCCCTCCCGCCGCTGAATGCAACCTGTTATGGGCTACGTCCGGCTCGACGTGCGCGTTTCCGGGGTGCAGCGAACCTCTACTGGTGCAGGATCACGGGACATGGGTCACCCTTGGCGAGATCGCGCACATTCACGCCAATAGCCCTGGAGGTGCTCGTTACGATCCGTCACTATCAAGGACGGAAACCGACTCGCACCGCAACACGCTATTACTGTGCCGGAAGCACCACCGCATAGTCGACAATAACGAGAGCGCCTATTCCGCGGAAACAATTCGTGCTTGGAAAACTGCCCACGAGGCACGGTTTCGTGGTATCGTTGCTAGCCAATTAAGTGCACCTCTCGCGTTCGCCCCACCTGTGGCGCAGTTTCACCTACATCGACCAGAGGCTCGGCAAGCGATTGATGATGCATTTACTCGGGAGAATACGGTTGCCCTCGTCGGCCTATCTGGTTGCGGCAAGACCCAGATCGCACTTGACTATTTCGTTAGATCGGCGAGTAGTTACACATTCCGGTTGTGGATTCGAGCAGAAACCGGCGCCACGCTAAACAGTGACCTTGCGGCAATCGCACCATACATTGGAGTACAGTCAACGTCGCACGATTCGACAGAAGCTCTCGCGCAGCGAGTGCGTAACCACCTGGATCAGCTGCCAGGATGGCTCTTGGTTGTCGACAATGCCCCGGGCCCGAGTGTCTATCCATTACTTCCTTCATCTGGTGGTCACGTCATCGTGACCACTCAGAACGCCGGATGGTCCGGACATCTTCGCGAATCCTATCGTGTGCCTCCTTTCACGAACGAGCAGGCAGCCTCGGTCCTGGCAGCTGCGCCAATAGAAGTTCGCGTGCCCGTAATGAGAGAGATCGTGCAACTTACCGCCGGACATCCGCTGGCCATTGCTCAAGCCGTCAGCTACATGGCAGTCACTGGTATGCTGCCAGAAAACTACCTGCAGCTGCTCGACAGTCGACGAGCCGATCTGCTAGACCGAGGCGAGTTGCCGACACATGCGACCCTGCACGCATCGGTTGTCGCCATCTTACCACGGTTGTCGCACTCCGCGCTACAGGTGCTCGATCTGCTTGCGAGTGTTGCGCCGAGTGCCATAGAGATTTGCCCGCTTGAGCCCGTAGAAGGCCTACACCTTTGCCTCCCCAGCGACGAGTTGACGTTGGAAGATACGCTTGCGGAGCTCCGTTCATTCTCACTCATAGAGCGAGAAGGTCCGCGTGTAGTCTTCCATGAACTAATGCGCGATATCATTCGTCGGTCTCTTGATGAGGGTCGGCGGATACGTGGGTTGGTGACTGCGCTCTCCGTAGTTGTGCAGCACCTGCCTGAGCGTATTGAGACAGCTGATTCCTGGCCGGCTGTTGAAACACTCTTGCCGCACATCTTTCAGTTAGTTGACGACCTAAGCAATATCGAGGAGTTTTCGCCCAGCGTGGCGACGTTCTTCCTCAATCGTCTTGCCCCATATTTCGAGGCCCGGGGCGAGACAAGGCAAGCCGAGGAGATGCTGACCCGCGCATACCAAATGTTAGAGTTAGAGTCTGTGGACGATTTGGAAGCACGGAGGGCGAGAGCGAGCGTCTTGACGAACCGTGGAATG
>JALYQB010000554.1 GCA_030856045.1 Actinomycetota bacterium | reverse complement strand
GCCCCGGTCGTACAGGCGGCCAGCGCCGGGCCGCCCAGCGCCAGCACTCCGGTGCCCAGCGCTGCGGTGAGCACCCGGCGGCGGGCGAGGCGGGACCGGGTCACGGCGGCGATCCTGCCAGGTGGTCGAGGCACCCGCGCGGACCCGTGATCTCCGCGGGTCCGACATACCCGACGCGATACCCTGGGTCACTGAACCAGTGCACCCGCGCTGGTCGTCGGCGTCCCGACGAGGCGACGACCCCGTGCCCGGCAGGAAGAGGAGGCAGGTCCCGTGACCACGCAGTCCGCGAGCCCCTCGTTCCCCGACGGCGGCTCACCCCTCGAGCCCGTGGTGCGAGCGGCGGTGGATCGGGCCGGGTACGAGCTGGAAACCCTCGAGGTCGTGCGAGCGGGCCGTCGCCACCTGGTGCGCGTGGTCGTCGACATCCCAGATGCTCCAGGCAGCCCGGCCGTCACCGCCATCGCGGGTGTCGACCTTGACGGGATCGCGGCCGTCAGCCGGGCGGTTGCCGCCGACCTCGACGACCACGAGCACCTGTTCGCCGGTGCCTACACGCTCGAGGTGACCTCGCCCGGGGTGGACCGGCCGCTGACCCGGCCCCGGCACTGGCGGCGTAACCGGCTGCGGCTGGTCCGCGCCCGGCTCGGTGACGGGCAGGAGATCGTCGGCCGCGTCGGGGACGCCGACGCCGACGCCGTCACACTGCTGGTGTCAGGCGAGCCGCGGCGGGTGCGGTTCGACGAGGTCGACCGAGCGGTCGTGGAGGTCGAGTTCCGGGAGCCTCCCGCGAGCGAGATCGCGGCGCTGGAAGCGTCGGACGCTGTGTCTGAGGAAGCCACCGTGTCTGAGGAAGACGCTGTGTCGGAGGAGGAGGAACGGTGAACGTCGATATCGCAGCGCTGCGCGCCATCGAGCGCGACAAGGAGATCTCCTTCGACACGGTCCTCGAGGCCATCGAGACCGCCCTGCTCACCGCCTACAAGCACACGGACGGCCATCAGCCGCACGCGCGGGTCGACATCGACCGCAAGACCGGGCTGGTCCGGGTCCTCGCCCAGGAGCTGGACGCCGACGGCGCCGTCGAGCAGGAGTGGGACGACACCCCCGAGGGCTTCGGGCGGATCGCGGCCACGACCGCCAGGCAGGTGATCCTCCAGCGGCTGCGCGACGCCGAGCACGAGCGCACCTACGGCGAGTTCTCCGCGAAGGAGGGTGAGATCGTCGCCGGTGTCGTGCAGCGCGACGCGCGGGCCAACGCCCGCGGGGTGGTGGTGGTGCAGATCGGCGACACCGAGGGTGTGATCCCGCCCGTCGAGCAGGCGGCGGGGGAGACCTATCGACACGGTGAGCGGATCAAGTGCTATGTCGTCGGAGTCTCGCGGGGAATGCGCGGCCCGCAGATCACGTTGTCGCGGACGCACCCGAACCTGGTGCGGCGGCTCTTCGCGCTCGAGGTGCCCGAGATCGCCGACGGTACCGTGGAGATCCCCGCGGTGGCCCGCGAGGCCGGTCACCGGTCCAAGATCGCCGTCCGGTCCACGGTGCAGGGCGTCAACGCCAAGGGCTCGTGCATCGGCCCCATGGGTGCCCGGGTGCGCAACGTGATGAGCGAGCTGCACGGTGAGAAGATCGACATCATCGACCACTCGGAGGACCCCGCGACGTTCGTCGGCAACGCACTCTCACCAGCGAAGGTCGTTTCGGTGCAGGTGATCGACGCCCGTGCGCGAACCGCGCGCGTGGTGGTGCCGGACTTCCAGCTGTCCCTCGCCATCGGCAAGGAGGGTCAAAACGCCCGGCTCGCCGCGCGGCTGACCGGTTGGCGCATCGACATCCGCAGCGACGCTCAGCCGCTCGACAGCGCCGTGCAGGATGCGCCGGACGGCGCACTGGCTACCGTTGACCAGCCCGCGACCGACGGTGAGCGCGCCCCGGTGAGTGCACCGGGCGCCGGTGCTCCGCCGCCGACCGGTGCGCGCTAGAATCGAGTTGGCCCGCCGTCCGGGGACGGCACACCCGCGCCCGGATCCGGTCCGGATGTGTGTGGGGTGCCGGACACGGGAGGCGGCCTCCGGACTGCTGCGCGTGGTGGTGGTGGAGGGGACCGTGGTCCCCGATCCCCGTCGACGGCTCCCGGGACGCGGTGCCTGGTTGCATCGCGATCCCGAGTGCCTGCGGACCGCCGAGCGGCGCCGGGCCTTCCCCCGCGCTCTGCGCACGGAGGGAGCGCTCGACACCGCGCCGGTGCACGCTCACCTCGATCACCGGTCCGGGTGACGCGACGCCCGTCCGGGCCCCGGTGGATCCGGGTCCCCGGAGCACGACCCAGCCCGACGCCCGGGACACCCGGGTGGAGTGCACACCGACGAGAGCAGGTCGATCCGACATGTACCCGCAGCCGTGAAGCACTAAGCCATGGACATGCGCTAGCAACGGGGTCGAGCGGGACACGCCGCCGGCTCCCACCGTGAGGAGACCAGTGGCAGGCAAGGCCCGCGTGCACGAGCTCGCGAAGGAGCTCGGTGTCACCAGCAGAGAAGTCCTGAGTAAACTCAAGGACCTCGGCGAGTTCGTGAAATCCGCGTCCTCCACCGTCGAGGCCCCCGTCGCGCGCAAGCTGCGCGACTCGTTCCCGTCGGGCAACGGCGGCTCCGGTGGTGGGCGCTCGGGGAG
>JALYQB010000543.1 GCA_030856045.1 Actinomycetota bacterium | reverse complement strand
CTTCCGTGGTGGCCCCGGAAGTGGTGGTCCCGGTGGCGGCGGCGGCTTCCGTGGTGGTCCCGGTGGCGGTGGTCCCGGTGGTGGTGGTGCCGGTGGTGGTGGTGCCGGGGGTGCCCCACCGGCAGGTGGCTTCCGTGGTCGTCCCGGCGGTGGGGCCCGCGGTCGCGGCGGTGCGGCCGGTGCGTTCGGCCGCCCCGGCGGACCCGCGCGTAAGGGCCGCAAGTCGAAGCGGCAGAAGCGCCAGGAGTTCGACAACATGCAGGCACCGTCGGTCGGCGGTGTCCGGCTGCCGCGCGGTAACGGTGAAGCGAT
This sequence comes from Actinomycetota bacterium, assembly GCA_030856045.1. Taxonomy (GTDB): domain Bacteria; phylum Actinomycetota; class Actinomycetes; order Mycobacteriales; family Pseudonocardiaceae; genus JALYQB01. Next base: position 4,348 of record JALYQB010000543.1, on the reverse strand, counting down.
CCGGTTGCCGCGGGGCGCGTCTCTCACGGACTTCGCTGACAAGATCAACGCGAATCCGGCCGCCCTCGTGCAGGCGTTGTTCCACCTCGGCGAGATGGTCACCTCGACCCAGTCGGTGTCCGACGACATCCTCGAGCTGCTCGGCTCGGAGATGAACTACACCGTCCAGGTCGTGAGCCCCGAGGACGAGGACCGCGAGCTGCTGGACTCGTTCGACCTCAGCTACGGCGAGGACGCCGGTGGCGAGGAGGACCTCGCGTTCCGGCCGCCGGTAGTCACCGTCATGGGTCACGTCGACCACGGCAAGACCCGCCTGCTCGACACGATCCGCAAGGCGAACGTGATGGGCGGCGAGGCCGGCGGCATCACCCAGCACATCGGCGCGTACCAGGTGCTGTCCGAACTGGAGGGTGCCGAGCGGCCGATCACCTTCATCGACACGCCGGGTCACGAGGCGTTCACCGCCATGCGTGCCCGCGGTGCGAAGGCCACCGACATCGCGGTGTTGGTGGTCGCCGCCGACGACGGCGTCATGCCGCAGACGGTGGAGGCGATCAACCACGCCCATGCGGCGGACGTGCCGATCGTGGTCGCGGTGAACAAGATCGACAAGGAGGGCGCGGACCCGACGAAGATCCGCGGGCAGCTCACCGAGTACGGGGTGGTGCCCGAGGAGTACGGCGGCGAGACGATGTTCGTCGACATCTCCGCGAAGCAGAACACCAACATCGAGTCGTTGCTCGAGGCGGTACTGCTGACCGCGGACGCATCGCTGGACCTGCGGGCCAATCCCGAGATGGAGGCCCAGGGCGTCGCGATCGAGGCGCACCTGGACCGCGGGCGCGGCCCGGTGGCCACGGTGCTGGTGCAGCGCGGGACGTTACGCGTCGGTGACTCGGTGGTCGCGGGTGACGCCTACGGCCGCGTGCGCCGGATGGTCGACGAGCACGGCGACGACGTGGCGGAGGCGACTCCGTCGCGGCCGGTGCAGGTCATCGGGCTCACGTCGGTGCCCGGCGCTGGTGACAACTTCCTCGTCGTGGACGAGGACCGCATCGCCCGCCAGATCGCCGACAAGCGCAACGCGCGCAAGCGCAACTCCGAGCTGGCCACCCGGCGTCGCCGGGTCAGCCTCGAGGACCTCGACGCGGCCCTCCGGGAGACCAGCCAGCTCAACCTGATCATCAAGGGTGACAACTCGGGAACCGTCGAGGCTCTCGAGGACGCGCTCATGAAGATCGAGGTGGGCGAGGACGTCGAGCTCCGGGTGATCCACCGCGGTGTCGGTGGCATCACGGAGGGCGACATCAACCTCGCCATCGCCGACAACGTCATCGTGATGGGCTTCAACGTCCGCGCGGAGGGTAAGGCCACCGAGCTGGCACGCCGCGAAGGCATCGACGTCCGGTATTACACGGTGATCTACCAGGCGATCGACGAGATCGAGCAGGCCCTCAAGGGCATGCTCAAGCCGGAGTTCGAGGAGGCGTCGCTCGGTCGGGCCGAGGTCCGCGAGGTGTACCGCTCCTCCCGGATCGGCACGATCGCGGGCTGCCTGGTGATGTCCGGGGAGATCCGGCGCAACGCCAAGGCGCGGCTGCTGCGCGACAGCGTGGTGGTCGCGGAGAACCTCACGATCTCGTCGCTGAAGCGGTTCAAGGACGACGCGACCGAGGTCCGCGAGGGCTATGAGTGCGGTCTCACCCTCTCGTCGTACTCCGACCTCAAGGAGGGCGACCAGATCGAGACCTACGAGATGCGTGAGAAGCCGCGCAGCTGAGGTGATGCCCGGACCCGGGTCGGTAGCTCTCCGAGAGCCCCCGACCCGGGGATCCGGTGGCTGTGGAGAGCTACCAACCCCCGGGAGTGCGGTGTACGTCGGTGCGCTGGAGTTCGACGTCCTGCTCGGTGACGTCACGTCGCTGAAGCAGAAGCGGTCCGCCGTGCGGCCGGTGGTGGCCGAGCTGCGGCGCCGGTTCGAGGTCGCGGCGGCAGAGGTGGGCCACCTCTGCCTGCACCGCAGGGCGCTCATCGGCGTCTGCGCGGTCGCCGCCGACGCCGGACACGTCCGCGAGGTGCTCGAGTCGTGCGAGCGCCTTGTCGCGGGCCGTCCCGAGTTCGAGCTGCTGTCCGCCCGCCACCGGATGCTCGGCCCCCAGGACGAGTGACCCAGGACGACTAACGTTGGGGTGGGAAGATCACCCGCCCGTACCGGACGAGGAGACGCGCTCGATGGCTGACGCCCCCCGCGCCCGCAAGCTCGCCAAGCGGATCGCCCAGATCGTGGCGTCCGCGCTGGAGCACGAGGTGAAGGACCCCCGCTTGGCGAGGGTCACGGTCACCGATGCCCGCGTCACCGGCGACCTGCGCGAGGCCACAGTCTACTACACCGTGCTCGGCGACACCGTCGACGCCGACCCGGACACCGCGGGCGCCGCCGCCGCGCTGACCAGCGCGACCGGGGTACTGCGCTCGCTAGTCGGGCAGCGCACCGGTGTGCGCTTCACCCCCACGCTCGCCTTCGTCGCGGACACCGTGCCCGATGACGTCCGCCGTATCGACGACCTCCTGGCCCGTGCGCACAGCGCGGACGCCGAGGTCGCGCGCCTGGCCGCCCACGCGGCACCGGCGGGCGACGCGGATCCGTACCGCGCGCCACGCGACGCCGCCGACGAGCTGGACTGATCACTTCTCCGCAGCGGTGCGCAGTGCCGCACGTTCGTCAGTCTTCGGCGTTAGAGCCTGTTGGTGAACGTCTCAGGCGGCCTGTTGATCTGGTTTCGGGGGCGGGGTGGTGCGGTCACCGCCCCAGCGGGGTGGGGGTGGGGTGGCAGTGGTGTGACGGGCCAGCTGCCGCGTCATGATCATGACTGTGGCCCAGAGCACCATGGCCTCATGATGTTCGGGCAGTCGCTCGTAGTCGCGGGTCAGGCGGCGGTGACGCATCAGCCATCCGAAGGTTCGCTCGACGACCCAGCGGCGGGGCACCACGACGAAGCCGCGGGTGTCGTCGCTGCGTTTGACCACGGTGACGCGTAGCCGCAACACCCCGGCCGCCCAGGTCACCAGGCGCCCGGCGTAGCCGCCGTCGGCCCAGATCAGGGTGATCGTGGAGAACCGCTCGCGTAGCACCGCCAACAGCGGGCAGGCCCCGTCACGGTCTTGCACCGATGCTGCGGTGACCACCACGGCCAGCAGCAGCCCGAGGGTGTCGACCGCGATGTGCCGCTTCCGCCCGTTGATCTTCTTCCCGCCGTCGAAACCCCTGCTCGCGGCCCCGACCGTGTCGGCCGCCTTGACCGACTGAGAGTCGATCGAACACGCCGTCGGCAGCTCGCGGCGGCCCAACGCCACCCGCAACCGGCCGCGCAACCGAGCAACCAGTCGATGCGGCAGACCCCGGGCATTCCACCGCTCAAAGAACGCATACACCGCCTCCCACGGTGGGAAGTCCACCGGCAGCGCCCGCCACTGCACCCCGTACTTGGTGAGGTAGCCGATCGCATCCAGCATCGCCCGCGGATCGTGGCTCATCCCCCGCCCACCCCGACCAGCACGCAGCTCGGCCATCACCCCCACGGCCTCGGGCCCCAGCACCTCCCACTGCGAGTCGGTCATGTCCGACGGGTAGCGGCGGGCGCGGCCGGTGCAACCGCATCCAGCCACCGGGCAACTGGCCTGCTCGGCCGTGACAGAGTAAACAGACATCCCAGGGGCTTCTGGTGAGCGGAGTTGATCGACACTCCTCTGCTACCAGGAGCCCCTCTCACATCAGGCCACGACACACCGACGTGACCGAATCGCTACCCCCATCACCGGTCCCAGCACGATGAACGTGGTTCACCAACAGGCTCTTAGGGTTGCGGGCGCGCAACACGACTGCCGCGCGTCGGGATTCGTCGTCGACCAGGGGAGCAGACATGGCACGACCGCAACCGGACTCGTCGACACGTAGTGCTGAGCAGGTCGCCGAAGAACGGGCCATGGCGGAGGTGTCCGATGTGCTGCTCAACCTCGAGCACACCCTCGCCCGCGCCAAGAAGGCCCGAAAGCGACTCGCGGCCGGCGTCGAGGGTCACAACGCTCGGCTCGCCCTCGATGACGCGGTGACGTCGCTTGAAGTGGCCCGCAAGCGGCTCCAACAGGACGCGTACTTCGCAGGTGACGACTTGCGGCTGATCTGACCGGATGCCGAGCGGCCAGGAGATCCAGTCAGCACTTCGCACGTTCGTTGCGCGGTGGCGCGGGTACACGGGCAGCGAGCGCGGCGGCGCGCAGACGTTCCTCAACGAGTTGTTCGACTGCTACGGCACCGATCGGCACGCCTCGGGAGCGACGTTCGAGGACT
>JALYQB010000525.1 GCA_030856045.1 Actinomycetota bacterium | reverse complement strand
CCCTCGCCGTGGACAGCGAGGCCGCCGTGGGGGGCGGCGGCGCGCCGGGGGTCACGCTGCCCAGCGCCGCCGTGAGCCTGCCCGAACGCTATGCGGCCGCGCTCCGCTCGGGACGGCCCCCGGTGCTCGGCCGGACGACCCGCGGGCGGTGCCTGCTCGATCTGCGTGCGCTGCCCGGCACCGTCGACGCCGACCTCCTCGCGGCGGTGCTCGCGGTCTCCTGAGCCGTAGGTGTCCGCAACAGACGTTGTGGGAACCCTGCCACCATGACCGATGTCACGCAGCTGATCCTGGATGACCACGAAACCTTCCGCAGCCGCTTCGCGGAGCTCGATGACCTGCGCGCCGACGCCACCCGTGCGGGCCCGGTGTGGGATGCCCTCGCCCGGCTGCTGGAGGTCCACGCCTCCGCTGAGGAGGAGCACTTCTACCCGGCGCTGCTCCAGCACGTGAAGGGCAGCGAGGACGAGACGAAGGACGCGATCGGCGACCACGACGACATCCGTGCCGGCATCCGGAAGACCGCGGACGCCGAGGTGGGCAGCGACGACTGGTGGCAGGGCATCGAGGAGGTCCGCGAGGCCAACGACGAGCACATGCAGGAGGAGGAGCACGACGGCCTGCCGGACTTCCGCCGCGCCGCGTCCGCCGAACTACGCGACGAGGTGGGGGCCCGCTTCGAGCGGTTCAAAGCGGACCACGCCGCGCTGCAGGGCCTCAGCGGCGAGGACAAAGACCCGGACCGTTTCGTGCGCGAGAACCGCTGAGGACCTCAGCGGTTACCGTTCGGTGACGCGCGCCGTGTCGCAGTGGCCACCCGGTGACGCCGCTCGTACGGTGATCGGGTGATGACTCGTGCGCTGGAGCGGCACCGCCCGCCCGGTCCGTTCCGCCCGGGTTTCTGGCGCAGCCCGCTGCGCGGCCCGTGGCTGACGTCGGTACTGGGGATGGTGTTGCTGGTCGGCTTCGTGCTGGTGTTCGTCACCGGCCTGCTGTCCTACGCGGCGTACAACCCGAACCTCGCCCCCCGGAACGACACGACCCCGGGTAAGGACCTGCTCGGCTTCTACCTGTTCACCTGGCCGACCCGCCCGACGTGGCTGTACTGGCTCAACCAGGGAGTGCACGTCACCCTGGGCCTGGTCCTGATCCCGGTGGTGCTGGCCAAGCTGTGGTCGGTGCTGCCGAAGCTGTTCGACTGGCCGCCGGTGCGCTCGCCCGCGCACCTGCTGGACCGGCTGTCGCTCGTGCTGCTCGTCGGCAGCACGGTGTTCGAGATCGTCACCGGCGTGATGAACATCCAGTACTACTACGCTTGGCCGTTCGGCTTCTACGAGGCGCACCTCTACGGCGCGTGGGTGTTCATCGCCGCGATGGCCGTGCATGTCGCGGTGCGGTCCCGACGCATCGTCGACGCCCTGCGCAGCCGGCGCCTGCGCGACGAGCTGCGTACCGGGGTCGCGGACACCGCTCCCGAGGCCCCCGACCCGGACGGTCTGGTCGCGACCGATCCGGCCGAGGCCACCCTCTCCCGGCGCGGTGCGCTCGGGCTGGTCGGGGCGAGCTCGCTGGCGCTGCTCGTGCTCTCGGTGGGGCAGACCGTCGGTGGTGCGACCCGCGCCACCGCGCTGCTCTCGCCCCGCGGGCAGGACATGGGTGACGGACCGCTGGACTTCCAGGTCAACAAGACCGCGGCGCTCGCGGGCATCGACCCGGCCATGACGGGGTCTGCGTGGCGGCTCGAGCTGGCCGGCGCGACGACGGTCCTGCTGAGCCGCGACGACCTGCTCGCCCTGCCGCAGTACACGGCGGAGCTGCCGATCGCCTGCGTGGAGGGCTGGTCGACCGGGGTCCAGTCGTGGTCGGGAGTCCGCCTCGTGGACCTCGCCGGGATGGTCGGTGCGCCCGACGCGGTGCTCGTCGAGTCGCTGCAAGCCGGCGGGGCGTTCGGCAGCGCGGTCCTCGCCCGCAACCAGGTCGCGGACCCGCTGTCGCTGCTGGCGCTGCGGGTGAACGGCGTGGACCTGTCGCTCGACCACGGCTTCCCCGCACGGGTGATCGTCCCGGCCGCTCCCGGCGTCCACAACACCAAGTGGGTCCGCCGCCTGTCCGCCGCGGGGCCCTCGTGATGCGCCGGTGGTACGGCGCGGGGCCGCTGCACCTGCTGGCGTTCCTGGCGAGTTTCGCGCTCGCGGGCTACGCGGCGCTGAAGCTCTTCGGCGGCAACCCGGTCGGTGTCGGGATCTGGTTCGTCGGCTGCATCGTCGGTCACGACCTGCTGCTGTTCCCGCTCTATGCGCTTGCGGACTCCTCGCTCGTCGCGGTGCTCCGGCGGCGCCCGGCTGCGGCCACGGTGCCCTGGGTGAATCACGTGCGGTTCCCCGCCGTGGTGTCGGGGATCCTGCTGCTGGTGTGGGCGCCGCTCGTGTTCCGGCTCTCCGTCGGCTACGAGTCGATCACGTCGCTGACGACCGAGCCGTATCTGGAGCGCTGGCTCGCGGTCACCGGAGTGCTGTTCGCGGCGTCGGCCGCCCTGTACGCGCTCCGGCTGCGAGCAGCCCGCCGGCCGCAGCCGGCACGTCGTCCGGGCTGAGCTTCCGCTGCACGATCCGTGGCGACTCCCCGCAGGGTCGGGGTTTGCCCGGTGGCCAGCGGGTCACCCCGCGTGCATGAGACCCTTCGACGACATCGACCGCATCAGCCGGGCCCAGGTGCTGGACCGCGTGACCGGCCCCGTGAGCTCCCTCATCCAGAAGCTGCTGTCGTCGCAGCGGCTGCGCGATGTCCTACACGGCGTGTGGCTCGGCCACCCTCTGCATCCTGCGCTCGTCCAGCTCCCGATCGGCTCCTTCGTGTCCGCTAGCGTGCTCGACCTGATCCCCGGGCAAGAGCGCGCGGCCGACACCCTGGTCGGGCTCGGCATCGCGTCGAGCCTGCCCGCCGCCACGGCGGGGTGGGCCGACTGGACCGAAGGGCATGTCGAGCAACAGCGGGTGGGTTTTGTCCACGCCATGGCGAACTACGCCGGCATCGGGGTCTTCGGGATCTCGCTGTGGCTGCGCCTGACGGGTCGGCGGGGCGCAGGCGTGGCGGCGGGTTATGCCGCGATGACCCTGCTGACCGCAGGCGCCACGCTGGGCGGCCACCTGAGCTACCGGCTGGCGATGGGCGCCAACCACGCCCACGGGGTGCCGCACGTCGCGCCGTCGGACTGGACCGACCTCGGCCCGATCGAGGACGTTCCGCCGCGGACGCCCACGAAGCGGATGATGGGTGATGTCCCCGTCGTGGTCGTGCGCACCGGCGAGTCGGTCGACGTCCTCGCGGCCACGTGCACCCACGCCGGTGGCCCGCTCCAGGACGGGGAGCTCGTGGACGGTGACGGGTCGCTCTGCATCCGATGCCCGTGGCACGGCAGCGTCGTCCGGATCGACGACGGCACGATCGTGCACGGGCCGGCCACCGCGCCGCAGCCCGTGTTCGACGCCCACGTCGTGGACGGGCACCTGCATGCGAAGGTGCAGACGGTGCCGGGAGACCCGGTCGCCTGAGGCAGCGGCGCGCGGCCGCGCGGGCGGCGGGGTGCGGATCTGGGGCGCCGGATCCGACGCTGACGGGGCTGTCGGGGATGGCCGCCCGGGGCGGGCAGCCGCGCCGGCAGCTGACCCCACCGCGATCACCCGGTGGGTCAGCCCGCGATGGTGCCGTGCTGCCGGAGAATCCGGTCGCGCTCCTCCTCGGTGAGCCCACCCCACACGCCGTAGGGCTCGTGGCTGGCGAGGGCGTGCTCGCGGCACTGAGTGAGCACCGGACATCCGGCGCAGATCTCCTTTGCCCGCTCCGCGCGCCGGGTACGGCTGGCGCCGCGCTCACCACTCGGGTGGAAGAACACGCCGCTGTCGAGCCCCCGGCACGCGGACTGCTGCTGCCAGTCGTACGCGGCGGTGAAGGACCGAGGTAGGTGCTTGATGGTCGCCATCAGTGCTCCTCGTTAAGACGGGCGGCGCCGTGGTCTACACCGCCGTGACGTCCGCTGCCCGCAGACGTATCCCGTTCGAGTAGCCGCGAAACGCGCGTCAGCCGCGCGGAGCACCGCGCGGTCGACGGCAGGCCGGCGGCCGGGCAGCACGTCGTGGTAGACCGCGAAACCCCTCACGCCCGGCACCCTGCCCGGGTGCCGGGTCGTGGTCCACCGCGTCCACGGCGAACAGCGTGTCGACGCCGACGTCGATCTCACCGGCGTTGATGTGCCGGGCTGCGTTCTCCTGGGTGGCGATGTTCGTCTCTCGGGTCATGCCTACGCGTACCCGCCTACCCGGACTGTTACATCCGGCGCCTCATGCGGTCGGCGTGCTGAAACGCAACACCGCGCCGACGCCGTCGGCGATGTCGGGCGCGGTGCCCGCCTCGGCGCCTCGCGCGCCCGCGGCGCTGCCC
>JALYQB010000521.1 GCA_030856045.1 Actinomycetota bacterium | reverse complement strand
GGGCAGCGCCGGGCCGTGCTCGGCGGCGCTCGACGCCCACCGGCGGCGGAGCAGACCGCGGTCGGCGTGGTCGTGGACACCGCCACCGCCGCGCCGCTGGTCCGGCCCGGTGAAGCGCTGTTCATGGACTGGCGAGCCGAGCACGGCGAGCACGGCCGGCCGAGCTTCCTCTACGGCGTACCCCTCGGCGGGGACCGGGTGCTGCTCGAGGAAACCTCGCTGGCCTGCCGCCCCGGCCTCGCGCTGGGCGACCTCCGGCGCCGGCTGCACCGCAGGCTCGCCCGCCACGGTGTCCCCGTCGACGGCGCCACCGAGGAGCGGGTGCGGTTCACCGTGGACACCCCCGTCCCGTTGCGCCGCGGGCCCGTGCTGCCGTTCGGCGCCTCGGCGCCCCTGATCCACCCGGCGACCGGGTTCAGCGTGGCCACCGCGCTCCGCCTCGCTCCCGAGGTGGCCGCGGCGGTGCGCGCCGGCCTGGACTCCGGCGGAGTGCGAGGGGCGGTCCGGGCGGCCTGGCGGGCCGTATGGAGCCCTCCCGCCCTGGCCGTGCACGCGATGCGCCGCACCGGGCTCGAAGCGCTGCTCACCCTGCACCCGGCCGAGGTACCGCGCTTCTTCGACGTGTTCTTCGCGCTGCCCGAGGAGCACAGGTGGGCCTACCTCACCGGCCGCGAGGATGTTGCCGGCACGGCAGGCGCGATGGGGGCGCTGTTCACCGGTTCCCCGTGGCCGCTACGTCGCCACCTCGTACTACGGGGGCTCGACCCGCGCCGTCACCCGAGTTGACGGGCAGAGCTGACGGGCGGCGTGGCAGTCGAGTGCGGTTCACCCACTGACGGTGGATTCGCCGGCTGCCCGCTGATTCAACGAGGCGGCGGCATTCAGCGAACCAACCGCTGGACGAAGTCGCGCCCTCGTTCGGTGCTGCTTTGCACGTGTTCGGCGACCAGCTCGACGCTCCGCGTGAGGTGCCGATCGACGATATCCGGCCACTGCACCTGCTCGGCTCTGTCGCGAGCATCGTCGTCAGCTCGGGGGAACGCCGCGGCGATCCCGTAGACGAGCCCGCCGAGCGTCGCATCGAGCAGCATCTCCGCATGGATGGGCACCGTCACGTCGGGAAGCGGTTCTGCTCCCGGGGTGTCCTCCCGTACCTTCTGCACCGGAGACCACGGGTCGAGCAACTGCTCCAGCTGCTTCCAGATATCCGGGCGCAGCGGGCGGATGATCTCCCAACCGATCCACCGCACGACGTTGCACTGCCCGGCGACACGTCCCAGCACGTCACGCGCGACCGACCCGATGCGTACCAACTCGCCCAACTCAAGGGCCTCGACACGCTCGAGGAAGTGCGGGCGAAGGTCCATGACCAGAACGTGGTGCCAGCGAGTCCACCACAGCGCCCGCCACACCATGCAGGCTTGGTTCGACGGCCGCGCCAGCCAGACAGCGATGTTGCGGAAGTACGCCTTGATGTCAGCGAACGCAGCCTGCCCCGCTGGGGTAGCAAGAAAACCCAGGTTCTTGATCGGCCCCGGGTCGCCGAGCTCGCCAGTGAGGTTGACATTGAAGAAATGATGCCATGTGGCGTCCACCACGACTCGCCCAGTAGCCGCCCGGTGGCCGTCGTAAGCACCGATCGCTCCGAACGTCCGCGGGTTGAGTGGACCCTTGTTGGCGTCGACAGCGCGACCCGCGATAGTGGAATATGCGATGACCTCCGGAGCGATCCCACCCGGGTACTCCGTCACATTGTAACCGTCGAAGGTGAAGCTCGCCGTGAGGTCCGAGGGTTCGTAACATTCACCTTCGTGAGGGTGGTCAGGGAGAATCCGGATCACACCGCGCGGCCCGCACAGCAGCGGGTGCGGATGAGAGACGAAGAAGAACTTGTTCCACGGCCACCCTGCGTACAGTCGAGGCGTGATTCGTTGCGGAATATCGTCGGACTGGTCGTCGAACTGGATTCCCGGATCATTGCCCTCGCTCAGCGTGTCATAGCGGTCCGGACCACCGACCGCAGGCGCGACGGGCTCTCCGTTCGGGCCAGGATTGGGCCAGTGCCACTTGCGCATCGAACGCACGCGGGGGACGGCGCCACCCATCGCCACTCCGAGATCCTCATGGTCGCCAGTGGCGAAGACACCGCCGCCGCCGTCCATGAACTGCGAGATGGCCCGCAGTTCTGGCTCGCTGATCTCACTGCCGGCCCGCTCGACCGCGAACAGCCATATCTGGTCGTACTGCGACAGATCGTGGGTGTCGAATCGGAAACTCGTGATGTCGGCGTCAGGATCGTCGCGCCGATGGGCTTTCGTCACCTCGAAACTCGCCCACGGTCCCGGCGGCACCGCGAGGACACCGAGCAGGTCCTGCATACCGAAATCGCTTCCCCCGAAGCTGCCGAAGCCGTCGGTGACAATAAGGATGGGTAGTTTGCAGGGACGCAGAAAGATCGGGCGAAGCTTCCCGGGGTCCAGCGCGTGGAGTTGTTGCCGGTCAAGCACCACCCGAATCTCATCATCGAGGTCAGCGCGGAGGGCCGGTGGGTCGGTACCAGGCATGGCCATTCCTCTCTTCGGGCGCCGTCATGACGCCTATCATCTGAAGAGACGACAAGGTCCCGGAAGATACATCACGTCCGCGACTTCACCTATACGGCGCTGTGACTCGTCTGGTCAGACGGTGAAGCCCAGTGCGCGCAGCTGGTCGCGGCCGTCCTCGGTGATCTTGTCGGGGCCCCACGGCGGGATCCACACCCAGTTGATCTTGATGTCGTTCACGAGGCCGCCGTCCGGGCCGCCGGTGAGGGCGGCCCGCGTCTGGTCCTCGATGACGTCGGTCAGCGGACACGCCGCGGACGTCAGCGTCATGTCCAGCGTCGCGACGCCGTCCTCGGCACGGATTCCGTACACCAGGCCGAGGTCCACCACGTTGATGCCGAGCTCCGGATCGACCACATCACGCATGGCCTCCTCGAGATCGTCGGTCGAGGGGTTCTCCCCGCTCGAGGCCGGGGGCTCCGGCATGCCGGCCGCGCCACGCACGACGTCCGTCTCGTCCTGACTCATCAGACCTCCACCCGTCGATCGACGTCCGAACCCTTGCTGTCTGCCCGCACCACGGCGTCCTTGAACGCCATCCACCCGAGCAGCGCACACTTCACCCTGGCCGGGTACTTCGCGACCCCCGCGAACGCCACCGCGTCCTCCAACACGTCCTCGTCCGGCTCCACCCGGCCGCGACCCTGCAGCAGCTCGATGAAGGAGTCCATCGTGGAGAACGACTCCGCCACGGTGCGCCCCACGACCAGGTCGGTGAGCACCGAGGTCGCGGCCTGGCTGATCGAGCACCCGAGCGCGTCGTAGGACACGTCCGACACCCGGGCTGCGCCGTCCGAACGGTCCAGTGCCACCCGCAGTGTCACCTCGTCCCCACAGGTCGGATTGACCTGGAACGACTCGGCGTCGAACGGCTCCCGCAGGCCACGGGCGTGGGGGTTGCGATAGTGGTCCAGGATAATCTCCTGGTACATCTGCTCCAGCTGCATCAGCCCACCCCGAAGAAGCGCCGAGCGGCACGCACGGCGTCGATCATCGCGTCCACCTCGGACGGTTCGTTATACAGCGCGAACGTGGCCCGCACGGTGGCCGCGATGCCGAACCGCCGGTGCAGCGGCCACGCGCAGTGATGGCCGACCCGGATCGCCACGCCGAGCGAGTCCATCACCTGGCCGACGTCATGGGCGTGTACCCCGTCGACGAGGAACGCCACCGCGCCCCCGCGGTCGGTCGTGTCCATCGGCCCCACGATGCGGACGCCGTCGACCTCCGCCAGTCCGGCCAGCGCCCGCTCGGTGAGCGCATGCTCGTGCGCGGCGATGCGGTCCATGCCCACGGCGGACAGGTAGTCGACGGCCGCACCGAGGCCCACGGCCTGCGACGTCATCGGCACGCCTGCCTCGAACCGCTGCGGCGGGGGCGCGTAGGTCGACCCCTCCATCCGCACCTGCTCGATCATCGAGCCGCCGGTCAGGAAGGGCGGCATCGCCTCGAGCAGCTCACGCCGCCCGTACAGCACGCCGATGCCGGACGGGCCGAGCATCTTGTGCCCGGAGAACGCCGCGAAGTCGACGTCGAGGCCGCGCAGGTCCACCGGCCCGGCACCATGGATACCGTGCGGGACCGACTGGCACGCGTCGAGCAACGTCAGCGCCCCCACCTCACGGGCCCGCCGCACCAGCTCGGCCACCGGGTTCACCGTGCCCAACACGTTGGACTGGTGGGTGAACGAGACCAGCCGGGTCCGCTCGGTGAGCTCCAGCGAGTCCAGGTCCAGCCGACCCTGGTCGGTGACGCCGTACCACCGCAGCACCGCACCCGTCCGCCGGCAGAGCTCCTGCCACGGCACCAGGTTCGCGTGGTGCTCCATCTCGGTGATGACGATCTCGTCGCCGGGCCGCAGCGCGAAGCGGGCGCCGCCGTCCCCGATCGACGCGTTCGACAGGGCGTACGCGACGAGGTTGATGCCCTCGGTGGCGTTCTTGGTGAACACCAGCTCCCCCGGTGCCACACCCACGAAGGCCGCGATCCGCTCGCGGGCGGACTCATAGGCATCCGTGGCCTCCTCGGCCAGCTGGTGCGCGCCACGGTGCACCGCGGCGTTGTGCTGCTCGAGGAACGCGCGCTCGGCGTCGAGCACCTGGCGCGGTCGCTGCGAGGTCGCCCCGGAGTCCAGGTACACCAGCGGCTTCCCCTCCCGCACCGTGCGGGACAGGATCGGGAAGTCGGCGCGGATCGTCTCGACGTCGAGCGTCGCCGGCGCGGTCGTGGTCACCGAGCGCCCGCTCCCTGCTTCGTGGTGAAGCGCTCGTACCCGCCGGCCTCCAGCTCGTCGGCGAGCTCCGGACCACCGGACTCGACGATGCGCCCGCCGGCGAAGACGTGCACGTGGTCGGGCGCGATGTGCCGCAGGATGCGGGTGTAATGGGTGATCAGCAGGACGCCGGTCTCGGGGTTCTCCGACTGGAAGCGGTTCACGCCGTCGGACACCACCCGGAGCGCGTCCACGTCGAGCCCGGAGTCGGTCTCGTCGAGCACCGCGATCTTCGGGCGCAGCAGCGAGAGCTGCAGGATCTCGTGGCGCTTCTTCTCGCCGCCGGAGAAGCCCTCGTTCACGCTGCGTTCCGCGAACGCCGGGTCGATGTCCAGGTCGGTCATCGCCGCCTTGACCTCCTTGACCCAGTGCCGCAGCTTCGGCGCCTCGCCGCGCACGGCCGTCGCCGCGCTGCGCAGGAAGTTCGACATCGACACGCCCGGCACCTCGACGGGGTACTGCATCGCGAGGAACAGCCCCGCGCGGGCGCGCTCGTCGACCGCCATCGCGAGCACGTCCTCACCGTCGAGGCGCACCTGGCCGGACGTCACCCGGTACTTGGGGTGACCGGCGATCGAGTAGGCGAGGGTGGACTTGCCGGACCCGTTGGGCCCCATGATCGCGTGGGTCTCACCCCCGCGCACCGTGAGGTCGACGCCGCGGAGGATCTCCGCAGGGGCATCGTCCGTGGCGACCTCGACGTGCAGGTCCTTGATCTCCAGGGTGGCCATGGAAGTGTTCTCCGGTTCAGTTCAGGGTGGCCGAGGTGTCGACGTAGACGTCGTCACCCTCGATCGTCACGGCGTACACGTCGACCGGGTCGGTCGCGGGAGGGGACGAGGGCTCCCCGGTGCACAGGTCGAAGCAGGAGCCGTGCAGCCAGCACTCCAGCCCCTTGCGGGTGATCTCGCCCTCGGAGAGCGCGATCTCGGCGTGCGAGCAGACATCGGCGAGCGCGTGCACCGCGTCGCCGTCGCGCACGAGCACCACGGGGTCGCCGTTCACCTCGAAGCCGGCCGGCTCGCGCTCCTTCAGGTCGATCAGGCTGCAGACGCGCTGGAGGGTCATACCCCGACCGCCTCGAGTTCGGCCTCGATGGCGGCCTGCAGGCGCTCGCGCACCTCGGGCACGGCGATCTTCGCGAGGATCTCGCCGAAGAACCCTCGCACCACCAGCCGCCGGGCCTGCTGCTCGGGGATGCCGCGGGAGCAGAGGTAGAACAGCTGCTCGTCGTCGAACCGCCCGGTCGCGCTGGCGTGCCCGGCACCCGCGATCTCCCCGGTCTCGATCTCGAGGTTCGGCACCGAGTCGGCCCGCGCCCCGTCGGTGAGTACCAGGTTGCGGTTCAGCTCGAAGGTCTCGGTGCCCTCGGCCGCGGCCCGGATCAGCACGTCGCCGATCCAGACGGTGTGCGCGTCCGGCTTGGCGAGGTCGCCCTGCAGCGCACCCTTGTAGACCACGTTGGACTTGCAGTGCGCCACGGCGTGGTCCACGAGCAGCCGATGCTCCAGGTGCTGTCCCGCGTCCGCGAAGTACAGCCCCAGCAGCTCGGCGTCACCGCCGGGCTGGGCGTAGGTGACCGTGGGCGCCTGGCGCACGAGGTCCCCGCCGAGGCTGACGGTGGTGGCGCGCAGCGTGGCGTCGCGCCCGAGCCGGTAGTGCAGCGCGGCAAGGTGCACCGCGTCGTCGTCCCAGTCCTGCACCCCGACCACGGTGAGCCGGGCGCCGTCGCCGATGACGAACTCGACGTTCTCCGCGTAGGTGCCCGATCCGCGGTAGTCGATCACCACGACGACCTCGGCGAACTGCTCGAGGCGGACCTGCAGGTGCCCGTAGGCCAGCTGGTCCGCGCCAGGGCCGGTGACGGTGATGACGACCGGGTCGCTCACCCGCGTCTCGGCCGGCACGGTGACCACCGTGGCGCCCGGAGCGCTGCACCACGCCTGCGCGGCCACCCGGTCCGCGGGCACGCCGCCGTCCCCGAGCCGCAGGTCGTCCCGGCCGACGGTCTCGACGCGCACGGCGTCGGGACCCTCGACCGCGACGGCCGCGGTCCCGGTG